>JARRKW010000284.1:0-4992 GCA_037387645.1 Desulfuromonadaceae bacterium | reverse complement strand
CCCCCTGCACCACGCTGTAGGTATCAAAGACCCCGCCCGAACAGGCACAGGCCCCCATGGCGATGACATACTTGGGCTCGGGCATCTGCTCATAAAGAATCTTGATAACCGGAGCCATCTTCTTGGTCACGGTCCCGGCAACCACGATCAGGTCGGACTGGCGCGGCGAAGCACGGAAGATAACCCCGAAACGGTCGAGGTCAAAACGCGCAGCGCCCGTCGCCATCATCTCAATGGCACAGCAGGCCAAACCGAAGGTCAACGGCCACCACGATCTGGATCTGGACCAGTTGACCACAATATCCAGACTGGTTGTGATGATATTATTCCCCAACGGCGCTCTATCTACTCCCATTCCAGTGCTCCTTTTTTCCAGACGTATGCATAACCCACGAGAAGGATGACAATGAAAACGCCCATCTCTATGAAACCAAACATCCCGAGCTTTTTGAACACAACCGCCCAAGGATAGAGAAACACAGCCTCTATATCGAACAAGATGAAGAGCATGGCGATGATATAGAACTTGGCGGGAAAACGCTGACGGGCCGTACCGAACAGGGGCATGCCACATTCATAAGGAGCCAATTTGATTGCTGATGGCTTTTTTTGCCCGATCAAGAACGAAAATACGGTAGAGCCCAAGGCCAGAGCCATGGCGCACAGGATGAGGACGAGTATCGGCAGATAACTCTCAAGCATGAATTAGCTCCTCCCAAATTTGGTAGACTGCGTGTCCTGTTTCTGAAGAGACCCTCTGATAATTGCGGCATGCAACTTAAGACAAATCCAATGCTTTGTCAAGAAAAAAGTAAAGTATACAGTATGCACGCCATGGGGCCTGAAGGTGGCGTAAAAAGGGCATTAACGAGACCGATAGGAGAGTAAAACACGGTTGTAAATCGGCCGCGACAAGACCCAAATCCCGCCCCCTAAATCCCGCGCCAAGACCCAAATCCCGCCCCCTAAATCCGGCTTGATCAACAGTGAAAAAATACTTGAGGAACTCTTTGAATTGTCGCTTTCAAACAACGAAAACCAGAGGCAACGAGATGCCCCGGAGGAAAGGCGGAGCCACGGCCACACCAACCAAAAACAACCCAAACCCTGTTCCGACAGCTCCCTGCCGGCATCACCTCGCTTACTTTCGCCGGCAACGCTAAAACCACCCCAAAAAAACGCGGCACGCCTCCGAAACACCCAGGGGAATGGGCGTTTCAGGAACGTACCGCAGAAAAATCAGTGGCCGTGGCCGTGACCACCACCGGCCATTGCCTCGGTTTCTTTGTTGTGCGACTTCTCAACACTGTCGAGAATTTCCCTGGTCTTGCCCTCCGGCAACCAGGACACCTTGCCGTTGGAAACGTCATAGATGGCACCAATCACCTTGACCTTGCCACTGGCGACCAACTCCCTGGAGGCCGGACTTTTCATGAACAGGTCGGCAATGGATTGCCAGACATTTTCCTCGATGGCGGCCGGAATAACAGCGTCACCTTCCAGTTTAGGATTGGCCTTAATGGCCTGCTTGACTGCCGGCTCAATGTTGTCCACCAACGGCGGAATATTCCGCTCCAAGGCATGACCGGTCCCATGAACGGCATGGGTTACTGCGGTGACGGCGCCACATTGGGTATGCCCCAGAACCACCAGCACCGGGGTATTGACGTGCGCCAGGCCATATTCGATGGAACCGGCTTCGTCCGTATCGACCACATTGCCGGCCACACGGATGACAAAAATGTCCATTACACCGGCATCAAACAGAAGCTCAACCGGAACCCGGGAGTCCGAGCAAGTAATGACCGTGGCATAGGCGTAATCACCCTGGTTTTTCTTTCCGGCCAGGGCCAGACGGGCCACATCCATGCGGGGATGGATCGATTCACCAGCGACAAAACGGGCATTTCCTTCCTTGAGCAGGGCAAGGGCTTCATCGGGACTCGGCTTCTGCACTTTCGAACTGGCCAGGGCCGTACTGAAGGACAAAACCACAAGACACAAAAGCGCCATGCCCTGGATAGAAATTCGTTTCATGTTTTTCCTCCCTATATTTGGTAATCATAAAAAAAGCAAATGAAGGTTAGCACAGGCCCATATCCAGGGAAAGGATTTTTTTGCGCGGATAGCGTCTACATCAACAGACCGGCCGCTTCCTCGATATTTGCCAAATCCTTCGAGATAATATCGATATCGAGACGGGCAAAATCAACCTGGGCACAATGGCGCTGCAAGACGGAAAAATCTTTTTGCTCATGCAGAATGCTGTTGGCCAGAAAAACCACTTCGGCGGCCAGATTGTGGTAAGGCGCTTTGTCCGGGGTATGATGAAACTTGATGGCGGTGCGAACGACTTCGGGCAGGTTCCATTTGATGGCCAGCAGTGAGCCGGCATGGGGATGGTAATTCTGCATGATACGTTTTTGCATTTCGGTCGTCACTTCAAATTCCGTCAGCAGCGTCACCAGAATGGTTTTGCCGATATCATGCAGCAACCCGCAAACAAACGCTTCTTCTTCGTCAAAACCGATGGTGGCCCCGATCTTTTTAGCCAGATAGGCACACATCAGGCTATGACGCAGAATGTCTCGGACCTCGGCATTGTTTTTTATCGAGATTTTATTGAGCGAATACGCCATGACAATGCTTAACATGGCATCAAACCCCATATAGACGATGGCATGTTGCAACGAGGTCACCTGGCTGGAAAAACCATAGTAGGCCGAGTTGGCCACTTTGAGAATTTTGGCCGTAAGAATCTGATCGGCCATGATGATTTTCAAAACATCCTGCACCGCGGGCCCATCCTCGCTCTGCATACACTGATTGAGTCGAATCAGCATGTCCGGAATCGGGGGAATGTCGATATCCCCCTGATGAATGCGCTCAGCAACCCTTTTGACCAGCTCGAGTTCCACTGCGGAGGGTTCCCGTCTTTGCTCCTGCTGATACCGCTCCACCTGTTCCAGGAGATTCCTGGTATCAAGCTGAATCGGGCCATTGAGAATAGCCGGCGGCAGCACATCGGTGACTTGAAACTGACCTGTGGGCCATTCCAGGGTGTCGGCCAGAGCCATGATCAATAGCTTCCGGAGAGTGACTTCGAGGGTGGGCAGATCGATAATCTGTTCTTCCAGCAAAAAGGCGGTAAAGGGGATGCCACTCCGTTGGCTCTGCTCAATGGCACCCTTGATCAGGGGGAGACCCAGACCGCCATGCTCGGCCAGAAATTCGCCGACCCGTTCCCCTTCCTTGTTGGATGTCAAAAAAACCGCCTTGCCTTCCTGCAAATAAAAGGTTTTGGTGAGATCTTCATGTTTCACCTTGAGGGAACCGCTGATGTGACGAACTTCGCCCCATTGCAACAGATCCCGCAAGGACATCAACCCAAGGTCTCCCTGAACTGTCTTCAAAACTCTCTCCTACCCTATTTCATAAAGACTTCTGAACCGACCATAACGCCCATTCGAGCCGTGCTCGATCGTTATCCTTCGCGATCCCGCAAGTTGACCGGCCGACCCTTTAACCTGGTGGCATTTAGATTATAAACCGGATCCGATAAAAACAAACCGACCACCTGAAATTCGAGGCAGTCGGTTCGTGTTTCCGTAAAAATTGCAGATCCCTTCGCGGCAGCATATGGGTTCCCGTGCCGATTCAGCGATATCCGGCTCAGCATGAAGCAATGACGCCGGCCTAGCGTTCAGCTGAAAATTTCGGACGAACTCCACGCGTTTCCAAATGGGCAACGCACCTATCAGAACTGAAGTTCCAGACACCTCCAACGAACGGGTGGATTGGCAAATCCGATTTGTTGACTATTGGATAAAAATTACCAGGTCAAGCGTACTGCCATCGGCTACAAAAAGAGGAAACAACAGGGCCGTTTCCGCCTTGTCCTTCACAATTTTCCCCTTCGACGACAGCAATAAAGGGGGATCTATATCAAAACTGATCCCCTGTTGTGCCGCCTTGGCCGCGACATTTCCGCAGACGATATTCGGTAAACCTCTTCCTCATTTCATCAAGTTGCAGTTTATTTTTCAAATCGGCGATTATTTCGCAGATATTGGCCTGCGGCACTCCCGCCGGGATGACGACCTTGTCGACCACATAGGGCGCCTGGTCGGTCTTGAATTCATCCAGATACTGCTTCAATTCGTCGGCATTGAGCGCCCCGATACGAACCAGCGCCTCCCCGATGTAGAGATGATTGTTCTTTTGCCGGGTGAGAACCTGCTTTACCTGTTCTTCCGTCAAAATACCCAATTTTACGGCCATGTCGCCGAACTTCAGGTCATCCACGCGCTGCGCGTCGTGAATCCGCTCAAACGCCTCAACCGTCAACAGCCCCATGGACAAGGCCGTGGCGCCAAACTTGAGGTTGGTCGTTTCCTGGAGATCGATGGCCTGGAGCAGGGCTTTTTGTCCCACAACGCCCTTTTCCAGCAGAAACTGTCCGAAGAATTTCACCGCCATATTGTAATTTCCTTATGATTAAGTGCAGCTATATCCCGTAGCCGGTAGCCAAAAGGCCAATGCTGCAACTAACTCACGCCAACTCGCGTAGAGTTTTCAGAACCGTATCCGCTTCGAAGGGTTTGGACAGAACGGACTTGGCTCCGAGGCGCAAGGCTTCGGCAAACTTATCTCCAACGCCACCAAGCGAGGTAACCATCACCACCTTGGCCTCGGGATCCATGGCCATGAGGGTGCGTAAAGCGGTCAATCCATCCATGACCGGCATATTCATATCCATGCAGATAACATCAGGTTTGGACGTCTGCTTCATGCGGATGGCTTCAGCACCATTTTTCGCGTGGCCGACCATTTCGAATTCGCCGGTGCTGACCACAATTTTTTCCAGCTGTCTGGCCACGGCAATGCTATCGTCGACAATCAATACCCTTTTCATAAAACGGACCTCCTTGGTCTTTCATTCGACATGACCGGAACAGTTGCAAACTTTGCGCCCAAACAGCGGATTAAAAC
>JARRKW010000283.1:4287-8097 GCA_037387645.1 Desulfuromonadaceae bacterium | reverse complement strand
GATGAAGCCCCGGGCTTCGACGCCGACAATCTGGTCGATGCGCTCCCCCACATAGCGGTGTGCCATCAGGTCCACCATGCGGTTGAAGCTTTTCGGATCGGACAGCAAGGTGGTGATGTCCTTGAAGATTATCCCCTTCTTGGGGAAATCCGGGATATCCCGGATGACTTTTTTCAGATCGTCCATGCCGTTACTCCTGACAGGAACCGGCGCCGGTGGCTCTTCAGTCTTCTTCGATTTTCGACAGGGAACCGGCGCTCTGGTGTTCCAAACGCAATTTCTTTAATTTTTCCAGGCTTTTCGCTTCGATCTGGCGAATCCTCTCACGGGTAACGCCGAAGCTGCGGCCAATGGTGTCCAGGGTCTGGGGTTCGCGATCGTCCAGTCCGAAACGCAGGGTGAGGATCTCCCGTTCATTGTCCCCCAGGCCCGCCAGCCATTCCGAGACCAGGGCGTACTTGTTGAGATCCTCGATCAGGCCCGAGGGATCGACCGCGGAGGGGTCCTCAATGGTGTCCATCAGGCTGTAGTCGTTGTTCTCCCCCATGGGATGCTCGATGGAATAGGTCTTTTTCACCAGCACCATCAGTCGCCTGATGTAAGCGCTTTCCACCCCCATCATCTCGGCAATTTCATGCACATGGGGTTCCCGATTGTACCTGTGCACCAGTTCCCGGGAAATCTTGATCAATTTGTTGATGTCGTCGGAAACATGCACCGGCAGCCGGATGGTCCGGCTCTGATTGACCAGGGCACGTTCGATGGATTGCCGGATCCACCAGGTGGCATAGGTGGAGAAACGGCATTCCTTGCTGAGCTTGAACCGCTCCACCGCCTTGATCAGGCCGAGGTTCCCCTCTTCGATAAGATCCAGGAAGGGCAGACCGCGATTCATGTAGCGCTTGGCGATCTTGACCACCAGCCGCAGATTACTCTCGATCATGCGGTTGCGGGCGGCCTCGTCCCCCTTGCCGATTCTGCGGGCCAGCTCCCGCTCATCCTCGGCGGTGAGCAGGGTGGTCTTCTGGATTTCCTTCAGATAGAGCTTGATGGCGTCGTCGGAGTGATCCTCATAGGCTTTCTCGGCGTCCTCGTCGCTCTCTTCCGCGTCGTCCTCGTCTTCTTCCTCGGACTCGGTAATATCGAGGTCTTCTTCCGCGTCGGTCGGCTTTTCCAGTTCCAGATCTTCGTAGTCGTACATTTCATCCATCGCTGGGGACCTCCGGTTTCTGAAGTTGCAATAAACTCTTGCGAGTCTATGAAAGGTACCGGGTTAAGGCAAGTAAAAAATGGGGTTTACCGCGTTCTTGCCGTAGCGGATTTCAAAGTGCAGGCGCGGCCCTCCCCCTCCCGGGGGGACGCCGCCGAGGGCGATCTTCTGCCCCTTGCTGACATAATTGCCCACGGCAACCAGATTTTTGGCGTTGAACCCATAGACCGTGTAGAAGGACTGGTCGTGCTTCAGAATGATCAGATTGCCGTAGCCCTTGACCCCGTTGCCGCTATAGATGACCCGGCCGGCAGCCGCGGATTTGATCGTTTTCCCCTTGACGGGATAGCTGAACTGCCCCTTGGCCGGTTTCGGCGCTCCCTTGGCACCGGCGGTTGCGGTCTTGGCCGTGGTCTTTGACTTGGGTTTCCATTTGCTGCTGGTTTTGGCCTTGGTCCTGCGGGAGGTCGAACTCGCCACCTTTTTCGCCGGAACGGTGGCGGGAACGGACCTGACCCGGGTCGCGCCGGGGATAAACAGACGCTGACCGACCTTGAGCTGGGAAGGATCGTGGATATGGTTGATGCGCGCCAGATATCTCTGATTCAGGCCGTATTCGGAACTGATGCGATAGAGGGTCTGCCCCTTTTCAACCCGGTGATAGATCCCGCGCGGAGCAGAGCATCCGATCAGCAATAGAACGATTGGAATGATCAACAACCGCCATTGGAGGACCATAATAATCCCGTCAATTCCGCCGCCCCGGACCACGGCACAACGCGGCGGCCGGAAGCAGCCCGTAAAAACCGTCCCGGAGCAGCCGCAGGCAGGTCACGGCCTCCTTCGCTCTCCGGATGCGGCGGGGCGTAAGCCCGCATCCCTTTCAAGATAGATGAAGCCCTTACCCGGCGTCAACTCGGGGCCACCCAGCCACAGAAGGGAAACGGACCACAAGGGGCTTAGAGCAGAAGCTTGATGACGACAAACCCGCCGAGCAGCAGGAGCATGAACAGCAGGGTCAGCAGATTGAAATACTTTTCGATAAAAACCCGCATGCGTGAACCGAATTTATAAATCAGTCCGGCGACCAGAAAAAAGCGCAAACCGCGCCCAATCACCGAAGCCAGCACAAAAACCGGAAAATTGATGTTAAAAACCCCGGCGCCGATGGTAAAGACCTTATAGGGGATGGGAGTGAAACCGGCGGCAAAAACAGTCCAGAAATCGTAGGTCGCAAACAACCCCTGCACGTAATCGAAGGTTTCCACCGTGAACCCGGGGATATAACGATAAAAATAAGCGGCCAGGGCCGACCATAAACTCATGCCGATGCAGTAACCCACCATCCCCCCCAGCACCGACCCCAGGGAGGCATAGGCGGCATAGCGAAAGGAACGCGCCGGGATGGAAATGCACAGGGCCAGCAGCAGCACATCGGGGGGGAGGGGAAAGAAAGAGGATTCAGCAAAGGCCAGCAGGAAAAGGGCCAAAGCCCCATAGGGAGTTTCGGCCCAGTGCAGAACCCAGTCGTAAATCCGCCGCAACCAAGCCATATTCAACCGTTCTCGTTCTGCCAGCCGTGCCGGCCGATAAGGGGAACGAAACGGCAGTCGACCAGGATCTCTTCGCTGCAACCCGTTTCCGTCCGCACGATCCGTTTCAAGACCTGCTGTCCCAGGGAGCCGACCGGAATCACCAGCCGCCCGCCGATGGCCAGTTGATCAACATAGGTCTGGGGCACGCTCGGCGCGCCGGCGGTGACCAGGATGCCGTCGAAGGGGGCCTCCTCTTCCCAGCCGAAGGTGCCGGCATCGAGAATTTTTCGCGCCCGCCGCGCTAGGGCCGGAATGCGCTCGACGGAATAGACCTTGACGGCGATTTTGGACAGCACCGCCGCCTGATAGCCGGAACCGGTACCGATTTCCAGCACCTTTTCTCCGCCCTTGAGCTGCAACGCGGCGGTCATCAGACCGACCATATAGGGCTGGGAAATGGTCTGTTTTTCGCCGATGGGCAGGGGGAAATCACCATAGGCCTGACTTTGAAAGGCTTCCTCCACGAATAGATGGCGCGGAATCTGGCACATGACCTCCAGCACCCGGGGATCGTTGATGCCACGTCCGCGAATCTGCCGCTCAACCATATTCCGGCGGGCGATGGAAAAGTTCATCAGCGGTCCTCCTCCATTCCATCTTCCGCAAAAAGACCGGTCAAATTCCAACCGAGAGCTCCTTGAAGGATTGATAGTTGGTCAAATCCAGATGCAAAGGGGTAATGGAAACCTCACCAGCCTGAATAGCGTGGAAATCCGTGCCCTCGATGTCGTGAAAACCGAGTTCGCCGCCACCGATCCAGTAATAACTGCGTCCTCGCGGGTCCTTTTTCTCCTCTATCATCCCCTCGTAAATCCGTTTCCCCTGCCGGGTGAAGCGCACCCCCCGGGGCCGGCCGGCCGGCACATTGACATTGAAAAAGGTATCGGGCGGAAAGGTACTGGCGGCCAACAGGGCGGTCAAACGGGCGGTGAAATCGGCGGCGAAAACAAAATCCTCGGCGGCGAAAGACGAGCCGACCAGGGAAACGGCCAGGGCTGGAATACC
>JARRKW010000283.1:0-4272 GCA_037387645.1 Desulfuromonadaceae bacterium | reverse complement strand
CCCCCCCGGTAGATTCCGGACACAACGATATTTGGTCGATGCGCCATGAACCAATGGAGGGCCAGATTGATGCAGTAGGTCGGGGTGCCGTCAACGGCATAGAATTCGGGACGCAGCTGGTCGACCCGCAACGGCGAATGCAGGGTCAGGGAATGACCGACGGCGCTGCGCTCGCGATCGGGGGCCACCACCGTCACCGTTCCCAACGCCGACAGACTTCGCACCAGAGCCTCCAAGCCCGGCGACAAAACACCATCGTCATTGGTAACCAGAATGCGCAAACAAACCTCGGTCGTGCTAGAAAATTGGTACGTTCAGGAGGGGGGTTCTAATGAGTCTCGCAAACGCATCAGGTCGCGGCGAACTTCCTGCAGCAGTTGCCGATCACGAGCCGACCGAAGGGGATGCAGGGTTGCCCCTTCCCCTTCGGTCGTTTTGGCTCTTAGAACTTTCTTTGCACCAGCAAAGGTCAGACGCAGGCGATGCAGCAGATCTTTGATAAGAAGGGCGAGCTCTATGTCTTTCCGGCGGAAAAGACGCTGATTTGACTTGCTTTTGACTGGACGAAAAACGGAAAATTCAGATTCCCAATAACGCAGCACATGGGACTTGACTCCCGTCAGTTCTGCCACCTCACCGATTTTAAAATACAACTTATCCGGAATATCGGAGGTCATATTTTCGCGCTGTCTGCAAGGAGCGGTTTAATCTTCTCCGTTAATCGAAGATTTCAAAACCTGGCTCGGTTTGAAGGTCAGAATCCGGCGCGAGGAAATCTCGATTTCGTCGCCCGTCTGCGGATTTCGGCCCCGGCGGGTGGATTTTTCCTTGACCACAAAGTTGCCGAAACCCGCAATCTTGATCTTTTCCCCCTCTTCAAGATTGCTTTTCATGATATCAAAAACCATCTCCACAATCTCAGCGGATTCCTTTTTGGAAAAGCCGGTTTTGAGATAAACATTTTCAATCAGGTCCGCTTTGGTCAAACCTCGGCAGCGAGATTTTTTTCCAGCGCGCGGATGATTTTTCCATGAACCGATTGGATTTCTTCGTCGGTCAGGGTCTTCTCTAATGAGCGATATCGCACCCGAATAGCCAGGCTTTTTTTCCCTTCGGGAATACCCTTGCCCCGGTACAGATCGAACAGTACCACCCCTTCGATATGCCTGTTTTTGATGCCGCCAACCACCTCGAACACCCGGGCCGCGCTGATGTCGTTGTCCAGCAGGAAGGCGCTGTCGCGATAGACATCGGGATAGCGGGACAGGGGGCGGAAGCCGGGATGCGCCCCGACCCGGGCGAACAGCAGGCTCAGGTCCAGATCGAGCAGATAGACCGGCTGTTCGATCTCAAAGGCTTCCAGGGCCCGGGGATGCACTTCCCCCAGGGTGCCGATCTGCTCCTGACCGATACGCAGGGCACAGGATTTTCCCGGATGCAGGAAGGGCTCGCTGCCGGCGGCATCCCAGCTGACGGAACCCAGGTGGAACAGCTGCAGGATCCCTTCCGCCATCCCTTTCAGATCATAGAAATCCACCGGGGAACGCTCCTGGGCCCAGCCCTCGGGAGCCCGGCGCCCGCACAGGGCGACGGTCAGGCGCAACGTCTCCAGCGGCAGATCCTCATCCACCTGCGGCTGAAAAACCGGCCGCAGCTCGAACAGCTGCAGATCGCTGTTGCGATAGGCCAGATTGCGGGCCAGGCAGTCCAACAGACTCGGCACCAGCGTTGTCCGCATGACCGCCTGATCTTCGCTCAGGGGGTTGAGAATGCGCACCGTCTGCCGCCGGGGATCGTCCGCGGCCAGGCCGATGCGGTCCCACTGGGCTTCGGCAACGAAGGAATAATTGATGATTTCACTACAGCCGCAACCGACCAGATAATCACGCAAACGGGCCACCCGATGGCGCTCGGGGCTTTCCTGATGGCAGAGCAATTGGCTGACCGGCATGGTCACGGGGATGTTGTCGTAGCCGTTGAGGCGGGCGATCTCTTCGATGAGATCGATCTCCCGCTCCACGTCGGGCCGCCAGGACGGCACCTCGACCCGCATCGCGTCGGCGGCGCCGCTATCGACGGCAAAACCGATGGAGCTCAGCAGATCCGCGATGACCGGAGCCTCCAGTGTTATTCCCAGGACATCGGCCACCCGCCGCACCGACAGGGACAGCACCCGGCGCTCCAGCGCCTGCGGATAGACATCCAGCCGTCCCCGGGCCACCTCCCCGCCGGCCAGCTGTTGAATCAGCTCGGCGGCGCGATCCAGGGCCAGGGGCACCATGTCCACATCGGCGCCCCGCTCAAAACGATGGGAGGATTCGGTGTGAATCCCCAGCCGCTTGCTGGTGCGCCGGATGGTGGCGGGATTGAAATAGGCGCTTTCCAGCAGCACATCGGTGGTCTCCGGCTTGATTTCCGAATTCTCGCCGCCCATGATGCCGGCCAGGGCCACCGGCCCGCCCCCGTCGCAGATGGTCAGATCGGAGCCGATCAGGGCACGCTCCTGGCTGTCCAGGGTGGTGAAGGCTTCCCCCTCGCTGGCGGCCTTGACCACGATACGTCCCTCGCGCAGCAGGTTGAAATCGAAGGCGTGCAGGGGATGGCCCAACTCCAGCAGCACAAAGTTGGTGACATCGACCACATTGCTGATGGAACGCATGCCCACCGATTCCAGCCGCCGCACCAGCCATTCGGGGGAGGGCCCGATCTTCACGCCGCGAATCAGCCGGGCGGCGTAGCGGGGACAGAGTTCGGGAGCCTCGATGGCGACCGCGGTCTGGCTGCCGATTTCCGCACCCGTTTCCGGCACCCGGGGAGCCGGCAGCCGCAATGGCGTGCCGGCCATGGCGGCCACTTCCCGGGCCACGCCGACCAGGCTCAGGCAATCGGGACGGTTGGGGGTCAGACCGATCTCATAGCGCACATCCTTCAGCCCCAGAGCCTCGAACACCGGCATGCCCAGGGGCAGCTCCGGCGGCAGAATCAGGATGCCCTCGGCCTCGTCCACCAGGCCGAGTTCTTTTTCCGAACAGAGCATGCCGAAGGAGGCCAGGCCGCGAATTTTCGATTTTTTGATCTGAAAATCACCGGGCAACACCGAACCGACCTGGGCCAGGGCCACCAGATCGCCGGCCTTGTGATTGGTGGCGCCGCAGACAACCTGCAGGGATTCCGAGCCGTTGTCCACCTGACAGAGGGTCAGGCGATCGGCGTCGGGATGCGGATCAACCGTAAGCAGCCGGGCGACGACCACCGAATCCAGCCCGGCGCCGAGTTCTTCCATGAGATCGACTTCCAGGCCGGCCATGGTCAGGCGATGGGAAAGCTCTTCCGGAGAAAAGGCGAAATCGACGTATTCCTTGAGCCAGTTATAGGTAACTATCATGTGCTGAGGTCCTTTTTGCTTTTATCCGAACGGGGGCTTGCCGGCCGGTTAAAATTGCCTGAGGAAACGGATATCGTTCTCAAAGAAAAGCCGCAGATCGTTGACGCCGTATTTGAGCATGGCAATCCGTTCCAGGCCCATGCCGAAGGCGAAGCCGCTGTAGAGTTCCGGATCGTAATTGACCGATTTGAACACCTCGGGATCGATCATGCCGCTGCCGAGAATTTCCAGCCAACCGGAATTTTTACAGACCCGGCAGCCTTTTCCCCGGCAGATGACGCACTGGATATCGACCTCGGCGCTCGGTTCGGTAAAGGGGAAAAAGGACGGACGGAAACGCACCCCGACCCCTTCACCGAAGAACCGGGAAAGGAAGGTGGTCAGGATGCCCTTGAGGTCACCGAAGGTCACCTTGCGGTCGACCAGGAAGCCCTCGATCTGGTGAAACATGGGGCTGTGGGTCAGGTCCGAATCGCGCCGGTAGACCGTCCCCGGCGCGATGACCCGCACCGGCGGCTCATGCTCCAGCATGGTGCGAATCTGCACCGGCGAGGTATGGGTGCGCAGCACGATATCGTCGGAGACATAGAAGGTATCCTGCATGTCCCGGGCGGGGTGATCCTTGGGGATGTTCAGGGCCTCGAAATTGTAGAAATCCTTTTCCACCTCGGGGCCCTCCTCCACGCCGAAACCGAGGGCGGAGAAGATCTCGACGATCTCTTCGGTGACCAGGGTGATGGGATGCTTGGTCCCGGCATGACGGCCGCGGCCCGGCAGGGTGACATCGATGGTCTCGCTCTGCAGACGCCGGGCAATCTCTTCCTGGCGCAGGGCGGCAAAACGGGCCTCGATCCGCTGTTCGAGTTCTTCTTTGACCTGGTTGGCCA
>JARRKW010000282.1:0-3293 GCA_037387645.1 Desulfuromonadaceae bacterium | reverse complement strand
CGGGTCAGGATCACGGTTCCCCTGGCTGTGAAGGATGCGGTGGTCCGGCAGGTTGTTGCCGATAAGTTGGACTGGATCCGGCGCAAACAGGCGGAATTTCAAAGCCGGCCGAGGCCGGTTCCGTTGCGGTTGCGGGACGGCGAGGGTCACTATTTCCTGGGCCGTCCTTATCGGCTCAGGGTTGTCGAACAACAGGGGGCCGGTCGGGTTCGACTCGGCGCGGACGCCACCCTGGAACTGCGGGTTCCCGTCGGTGCCGCGCTGGAACAGCGTATCGCTCTGTTGGAAAACTGGTATCGGCGGCAGCTCCGGGAGTTGTTGCCGGAGCTGGTGGCGAAATGGGAACAGGTCGTGGGTATGCAGGCCGCCGAGTGGCGCATAAGAAAAATGTCCACCCGCTGGGGGTCCTGCAACATCGGAGCGCGGCGGATCTGGTTGAATCTGGAGCTGGCGAAGAAACCGTTGCCCTGCCTGGAATACGTCATCGTCCATGAGCTGGTGCACCTGCTGGAGCCCCGTCACAATGCCCGCTTTCGGGCGTTGATGGATCGATTTCTGCCGTCCTGGCGATCACGGCGGGAGCAATTGAATTGTGCCGTTTCAGGGCGGCCGCTGCCGCCGCCCTGAAAGAGTCCGGCCGGCATTGCCCGGGATCAGGTTTTATCCGTCAGTTCGACCCAGAAGGTGGCGCCGCCGCCGGGGGTTTCCTCGACCCAGCTCTGGCCAGAGTAGAGCTGGGCGATTTTTTGCACCGTGGCCAGCCCGACCCCGGAGCCCGCGACGGTTGCTCCCGTCGAACCCCGATAGAAGGTGTCGAAAATACGCAACCGTTCCTCGGCGGGAATGCCCGGCCCATGGTCACGGACGAAAAAGCGGGTGCGCTCATCGGCGAGTTCTCCACCGACCTCAATGTCCATTCCCGCGCCACCGGCATAACGAACGGCATTGGTCAGCAGGTTTTGAAAAATCTGCGCCAGCAGGGTTTCCGGTACCCGTACCCCGGGCAACAGACCGCTCTGGATCCTGCTGCCGCTGTCGGTGATCTGTCCCCCCAGCTCCAGCAGGACGCCACTCAGGATTTCGTTGGTATCCACCGGCTGGTCGGGGCGTTCAAGCCGGCCAACCCGGGCCAGCGCCAGCAGATCCTCGAGCAGGGATCCCATGCGGCGGCCCTGGCGTTCGATTACCGTCAGCATATGGCGACCGTCTTCATCCAGTTGTTTCGCATGCTCTTCCTGGAGCAGTTCGGCAAAACCCATAATGGCGGAGATGGGAACCCGCAGGTCATGGGAAACCGTATAAACGAAAGCGTCCAGCTCCCGGTTGGTTTTTTGCAGTCGCTCCTGCGCCTCCTTGCGCTCGGTAATATCCAGAAAGGACACGACCACGCCGATCGGTTTCTGTTCTTTGCGCAGGGGGTGGGCCCAGTACTCCGCCGGGAAGCTGCTGCCGTCGGCCCGCCAGAAAATTTCATCATCGACGTGGAATTTTTCGTCCTGGCGATAGGCCTGGCAGACCAGGCATTCCTCCTGCGGATAAGACGAAGCGTCCGGGCGGGTATGATGGGTCAGCAGATGCATGTTTTTCCCGAGCAGATCTTTTTCCTCCGCATAGCCGAGGAGTTGCAGCCCGGCCGGGTTGCAGAAAATGCAGTTGCCCATCAGGTCGAGGCCGTAAATGCCCTCGGCGGTTGAGTTGAGCAGCAGTTTGATCTGTCTTTCCCTTTTGCGCAGGTCCCGTTCCGCCCTGCGTCGTCCCAGGATGGTAAGCAGCAAGAAACCGGTGAATACCGTCATGAGCCCAAGGCCGCTCCACAGTTGTTGTTTGCTCAAGGCATAGAAGGGCGGGGGCTGATTGATGATGGTGCTGCCTGCGGGGAGTGCGCTCAGGGGGACGTCGAAGCGCCTGAGTTCGTTGTAGTCGAACAGGAAAGCGGTGCTGTCCGTGTGGATGACCGCCAGCTCGTCGGGGTTGCGCCCGGCCAGGATTTGCAGGGCCAGGCGGCCGGCCAGTTGCCCCTGTCGGTTGGCGCTGACCAGCTTGCCACCGACGATGCCCTGGCCGAGAGCGGAATCCCAGAAACTGTAAAGGGGAGCGGGGCAGACCTGCCGCAGCTGCCGGATGCTCTGCGCCTCGGGGAGAATATGGCCCGCCGGGTCGGTGATCGATCCGGTCAGAAACACCAGGGCGTTGTCGGGCAAC
The DNA here is from genome assembly GCA_037387645.1 of Desulfuromonadaceae bacterium. Taxonomy (GTDB): domain Bacteria; phylum Desulfobacterota; class Desulfuromonadia; order Desulfuromonadales; family Trichloromonadaceae; genus Trichloromonas. The sequence goes on along the minus strand of JARRKW010000282.1, from coordinate 1,091 downwards.
TGCGCGAGTTTGGTCGTCAGGGCTTCCAGCGGCAGATTGTCCCAAAGTGTCGGTGAGATCTGGGGCCAGGATTCTTGCAGTGCGTTCAGCAGAGCCGCGCGGTTTTCCCGGTCGGTTGGGTTGTGGGTGTTGCCGATGACGACAATCGTTTTGCTGGCCGGATGTAACCGGCGCGCCAGCTGGATCGTTTCGGCAAACGCCGGAATTTCGGCCACGCCGGTAAGACCGTGAAATCCGGAAATCAGGTCGGGACTGAAATTGTTGATGCCGCAAAAAACCATGGGCGTATCGGCGAAGAGCTTGTTCCGCTGTCCCAGGGCAAAGGTCAGGGCTTCGTTGTCGGAAAGCAGCACCAGGTCGAAGGAGCGCCCCTCCAGTTTGGAATGAAGAATGGCATCGAGAATGGCGGTGAAATATTTGGTGGTCAGATAGCGCCGGGTATCCAGGTACTCCACATGGAGTTGAATCCGGCCGATCTTTTCCTGCAGGGCCTGCTGCATGCCGGCCATGATTTCATCGGTCCAGGGAAAGCCGGGGTGATAGGAGTGCAGAATCAGAACGTGCTGATGGGGGCCGATATTGGCCCGTGCCGGATCGGCCGAACAAAACAGGAGCAGCAGGGGCAGGAGGATGTGCCCAAACCACCGGAGCTGGCTCGGGAGACCCGGATTGCGCGATAGAGTCGGTTTTGAGGAATGGATCGCTGGCATTGGCAAATTCTAACAGTTACGAGCTGGCGGTGATAACCCAAAATCAGCGGCGCTGAAAAGCTCCGGCCAAAGTAACGGCCGTAATCGATGGTGACTGGTTGGCGCGGTTGCCGGTTGCGCCGTCGTTTCACTCGGGACAAGGTGCCGCCCTGGGTGCCAACCGTCCTTGGTCACGTGCGGACCTGGAGCAATGCGCGGATCGGACCGTGAAACCACGGTACGATCCGGAAATTTTTCTCGGAATCACGTTGCCTTCTGTTTCCAGGATCAAGCTGAGGATAATTTGGATTGCAAGTTTTTTCAAGTGTTTATGGATTTTTTTGGAGCTGGAATAATTATTGCTGGAGGGGGTGAAGGTTGTTGTTCATGAGCGATTGTAGC
>JARRKW010000281.1:0-3293 GCA_037387645.1 Desulfuromonadaceae bacterium | reverse complement strand
GGCCTCGGAAATCCGCTGCACGATGAGACCATCCCCCTGCTGCTGTAGTTCGGCCTCGCTGACCCCAAAAGCTTTCAGGTAGATGCGGAATTTCCAACTGGAACGCAGGGCCTCGGAAATGAAGGCCCCGCTCCCCCCGGCGCCGATGCCGGCGACATGACAGTGCATATCGATCACCGCGGACCGGTCGGGCAGGGATGGGGTTGTTTCGATCGGGGCAGAAATGCCGCCACAGAACAGCCCAAGGGCCAGAAGGGTCAAAAAAGAGAGCAAAGCGACCTGGATCATAAGCTGCGAACCTCCTTGAGTAATTGAATGCCCAAAGATTTAGCAGCGACCGTGCCAGTTCGGAGCGGAATGGCAATATCCTGATAAAATGTGGCTTTTCGGGGATGCGTAGAGCAGCGATAGCGGCCGGCACAATGGGGGCAATGTACAAAAAATGTACACGATCTAGGCTTTTATTGCCGAATCCTCTGTTTCACCCGGATCTTCCGGCCCATGGCGTTCCCCCAACAAATCATCTCAACTTTCCGGAAAATCGGCATAAAAAAAGCGACCAGGTCAAAAACCTGGTCGCTGCTATGTTTTGGAGCGGGAAACGAGATTCGAACTCGCGACTTCAACCTTGGCAAGGTTGCACTCTACCACTGAGTTATTCCCGCTTGCTAACGACATCTGCGCTGTCGGGACGGAATAAATAACAAATGCGCCGAGGACTGTCAACAAAATTATGAAAAAAGGCCCTCTGCCGTGGAAAAAGAGGGGCACGCCTCTACCGTCGACCGTTGTAGATTTCCCCTCCCCGGTCCCGATAGTCCCGCAGTACCTGCGCCGCTTCCGCACAGCAAACATCGCGGATGACCTCGATGCCCCGCTGCTGCAGCGACTCAACCCAGTGCGCCGGCTTGTCCCCCTCATCGAAACCGATCGCCCGGGCATCCTCGTCCCGGGCGCCGCAGACCAGACGCGCCACCCCCGACCAGGGCACGGCGCCCAGACACATGGCGCAGGGCTCGGTGGAGCTGACCAGTTCGTAGCGGCCGCCATCCAGCCCCAACTGATAACAGCCCAGGACCTGCTGGGCCAGGGTCAGGGCGACGATTTCGGCATGGGCCACCGAACAGCCGGCGCTCAGCACCAGGTTGACCCCGGGAGCCAGCAGCCGGCCGGCATCCAGATCGAATACGGCGGCGCCGAAAGGTCCGCCGCTGCCGGCCGCGACATTGCGCCGGGCCAGCTCAACCACCAGCTCCATGCGGGATTCGAGGGTGGGATAGGTCGACGGCGCCCGGGCCAGAAAAGGCGCCACCCAATCCGGCAGCCGCAAAACAAAGGAGGGAAAAACCTCCTGCTTCTCCATACCCTACCCTCCTTTGGGGTTTTGCGTCTGCCAGATGTGGAGCAGCTGCGGCAACGGATCGTCTTCGCCGGCCAGCCAGTGGATGGGCGTGCCCTGACGTTCCATGCGGCGGAACCAGGTTTCCTGACGCTTGGCGAACTGGTGAATGGCGCTGTTGAGTTTCTGAAACAGATCGTTGCGGTTCAATTGCCCCTGCAGAAACTGGGCGATGAAGCGGTATTCGAGACCGTAAAATTCCAGGGTTGCATAGGCCACCCCGGCCCGGTGCAGACCTTCGACCTCCTCAATCATCCCCTGCTCCAGCCGTTCCTTGAGCCGGGCGGTGATCCGTTGCCGCAGCAGGCCCCGGTCCCATTGCACGCCGAACACCAGGGGACGCAGGGGCGGCAGGGGCGGAAGCTGGGCCGCCGCGGCCTGTTCGCCCTCGGCAATCTCGATGGCCCGCACCAGGCGTTCCCGTTCCAGGGAATCGGTGGTATTGTGCTGCTGCGGCCGCAGGGCGGCCAGGCGCGCCGCCAGGTTGTCGAGACTCAGACCTTCCAGCTCCCGCCGCAGTTCGGGATTTTCCGGCACCTCCACCAGGCGATAACCCTTCAGCACGGCATCGAGATAGAGGCCGGTGCCCCCGACCAGCACGGGCAGGCGTTTGCATTCCCGGATTTTTGCAAACACCGCAAAAAAGCGCCGCTGAAATTCGAACACATTGAATTCGTAGCCGGGATCGACGATATCGATAAGATGATGGGGCAGGTCGCCGTATTCGGCCAGGTCCTTGCCGGTACCGATATCCATGCCCCGGTAAACCTGACGGGAGTCGGCGGAAATGATTTCACCGTTCAGAGCGCGGGCTGCCGCCACTCCCAGCCGGGTTTTCCCCGTGGCGGTGGCCCCCAGAATAACCAGCAGATCGTTCGTCATCGGCACAGTTTCCTTTCCGCTGGCATTTTATGATTTTTGCCCGGGGAACACAATGCCGCTTTTAAATCTTTTATTTCCATCGCAAATTTGCTAAATTAGCAAGGTTTCGAAACATTCCGTGAGCGCCCTGACCTATTCATTGTTGATCCTGTTCTGAAGCTGATGACCGTCGCGACCAAAACCCCAGAAACTACTCAGCCGATTATTCTCCCCCGCGCCGAGCATTGTATTTCCCGCAAGGACATTGATGAAAACACTCTGAAGGTGCTGTATCGTCTGTCCCGCCAGGGATACAAGGCCTACCTGGTGGGTGGCGGGGTCCGCGATCTGCTGCTGGGCCGCAAGCCGAAGGATTTCGACGTCGGTACCGATGCCACCCCCAATCAGGTCAAAAAGCTGTTTCGCAATTGTTTTCTGGTGGGTCGCCGCTTTCGCCTGGCCCACATCCGTTTCGGCTCCGACCAGCTGGTGGAAGTCGCCACTTTCCGCCGCAAGGCGAATCCGGATGACCTGCCGGAAGATCCCAACGATCATTTTTTCTTCAGCGAGAATATTTTCGGCACCCCGCAGGAAGACGCCTTCCGGCGGGATTTCACCATCAACGCCCTGTATTACGATATCAAAACCTTCTCCATCCTCGATTATGTCGGCGGGCTGACCGATCTGGAGGCACGGCGGTTGCGGGTGATCGGCGACCCCCTGGTGCGCTTCGCCGAGGATCCGGTACGCATGCTGCGCGCCCTGGAATTTTCCGCCCGGCTCGGCTTTTCCCTCGACGACAGCCTGCGCCACGGCATTTACCAGTGCGCTCCCCTCATCGCCGAAGCCGCCCCGGCCCGCATCCGTGAAGAGATCATGGAACTGTTCCGGCATCGGGTCAGCGGCGAGGTCCTGCGCAACGCCCAGGCCCTCGGACTGCTGCCCCACCTGCTGGCCGGTTTCGAGGGCGATGAGGAAACCTTTGTCCTGCTGGACCGGATCGATGCCCGCACGGCCGCCGGTGTTGCCATCG
>JARRKW010000280.1:0-4520 GCA_037387645.1 Desulfuromonadaceae bacterium | reverse complement strand
CAGACCCGCTACTTCGCCTCCTTCGCCGTGGCGATCTCCGCCACCATCGGCGTAGCCTTTTCGGCCAACCTGCTGACCATGTATCTGTTCTACGAGATGCTCTCCCTTTCCACCTATCCTCTCGTCACTCATGAGCAGACGGCGGAGTCGAAACAGTCGGGGCGTAAGTATCTGACCTACATTCTGGGGACTTCCATCGGTCTGGTGCTGCCGGCCATGCTGGTGGTTTATTCCCTGACCGGAACCCTTGATTTCAAAGTCGATGGCATTCTGGCCGGCAGTGGCGCCTCGCCGCAAACCCTGGCCCTGATTCTGGTGCTGTTCCTGTTCGGTTTCGCCAAGGCGGGCCTCATGCCGTTTCACGGCTGGCTCCCCGCCGCCATGGTGGCGCCGACCCCGGTCAGTTCCTTCCTGCATGGTGTGGCCGTGGTTAAGGCCGGGGTCTTTTCCATCATGCGGGTGCTGTTTCATATCATCGGTCCCGGGTTGCTGTTCGATGTCAATCTGGGTTGGGTGATCACCACTCTGGCCTCCATCACCATCCTGGTCGCTTCTCTGGTTGCCCTGACCCAGGACAACCTGAAGCGTCGGTTGGCCTATTCCACCATTGGCCAACTGTCTTACATGATTCTGGGGGCCGGAATGTTGACGGCTGCCGGCATGACCGGGGGGATGCTGCATCTCGTTATGCATGCCTGCGGCAAGATCACCCTGTTCCTCTGCGCCGGTGCCATCTATGTTGCTGCCGGCAAGAAATATATCAGCCAGATGGACGGTCTGGGACGACAGATGCCCATCACCTATCTGGCTTTTTCCTTCGCTTCACTGAGCATCATCGGGATCCCCCCCTTAGGTGGTTTTATCAGTAAATGGAATCTGGTAATCGGGGCCATCGAGGGCAACCAGATGATTCTGGTGGTGGTGCTGCTGGTCAGTTCGCTGCTCAATGCGGCCTATTTTCTGCCCATTGTTTATCGTGGGTTCTTTGCCAAGGCGGCTGATCCGGCCTTTGAGCAGGGAGTTAAGGAAGCGCCCATCTTCTGTTTGGTGCCACTGACGGTGACTGCCTGCGCATCCCTGGCGCTGTTCTTCTATCCGGATGTTTTTATCCGCTTGGCCCAGATGGCCCTGTTACCCTAGTTCGAGGTAAATTATGGTCCCCGAAAATAATAAACCGGAAGTCTGTACCTGGTTCGATCACCCGCAGAATATCAAGCGGCTGAAAATCGGTTTTTACATTGTGCTGGCATTGCTGGTTCTACCCGATTTTTTCATGCACAAACATACCCTGTTTTCTTCCATTGAGGGCTGGCCGGGTTTCTACGCCGTTTTCGGTTTTATCTCCTGCGTGGCAATTATCCTGATATCCAAGCTGCTTGGTTTTGCCCTGAAGAAAAAAGAGGATTACTATGATTGCTAATCTACACCCCTCGCTGTTGTTTTTCGCCGGGGCGCTGCTTCTTTGGCTGTTGCCGCTGCTTGGGCGGCGTATCCTCATCCTGCTGGTGCCGGCGGCGGCGTTTGCCATCATTACCCAGCTCGAACCGGGGACCTATTACGGTTATCAGCTGTTCGGTTTCGACCTCAATCTGCTGCGGGTCGATAAATTAAGCAAGGCTTTCGGTTACGTCTTCACCATCAACGCCTTTGCCTGTTTTCTGTTCGCGCAGCATCTGAAGACCCGTTATGAGCATACCGCGGCTTTGGCCTATATCGGTGCCGCCCTCGGCGCGGTCTTTGCCTCCGACCTGATCAGCCTTTACCTGTTCTGGGAAGTGATGGCCGTCACCTCGACCTTCCTGGTGTTGGCGCGCCAAACCGAGCGGGCCTACGGCGCCGCTTTCCGCTATGTCATGGTGCATATTTTCGGCGGCCTCTGCCTGCTGGCGGGGATTGTGCTGCAGATCAATGCCACCGGCTCGGTGGCCTTCGAAGGCTTTTCCCTGCATGGCCTGCCGACCTATCTGATTCTGCTCGGGTTTCTGGTTAACGCGGCGGCGCCGCCGTTTTCCGCCTGGCTTTCCGATGCCTACCCCGAGGCGACCGTCACCGGTGGCATTATCATGACCGCCTATACCACCAAGACCGCCGTCTATACCCTGATCCGCGGTTTCGCCGGGTGGGAAATCCTCATGGTGGTCGGTTGTGTCATGGCCATCTACGGCATTATCTACGCCATTCTCGAAAATGACATGCGCCGCATTCTGGCCTATTCCATTATCAACCAGGTCGGCTTCATGATCTGCGGCATCGGCATCGGCACGGCCATGGCGATCAGCGGTGCGGTGGCCCATGCCTTTGCCCATATCATTTACAAGGCGCTGCTCTGGATGAGCGCCGGCTCGGTGCTTTACATGACCGGCAAGAGCAAGTGTACCGATCTGGGCGGTCTCTACAAGACTATGCCGTTGACCCTGATTTTTGGCACCGTTGTCGCTCTGGCCATCTCCAGCTTTCCTTTCCTGTCCGGCTATACCACCAAGCCGATGATCATCGAGGCGGGGGTCCATGAAGGCTTTTTCTGGGTCTGGCTGATCCTCGAAATCGCTTCGGCCGGGGTTTTTCTCCATGCGGGTATCAAATTCCCCTATTTCGTCTTTTTCGCCAAGGACAACGGTCTGCGTCCCGGGGAGCCGCCCAAGCACATGCTGCTGGCCATGGCCTTTCTCTCTTTTATCTGTATCTTCCTCGGCGTCTACCCGCAACCGCTCTACGACATTCTGCCCTATGCGGTCGATTTCCACGCCTATACCTTCGGCCACACCCTCAATCAGTTCCAGCTGTTGATGTTCTCGGCCCTGGCCTTCTTCATGCTGCTGCCGCTGCTCAAGCGTACCGAGACCATTTCCGTCGATACGGACTGGTTCTATCGCAAGGGCGGGCGCCTGTTTGTCGCCGGTTGTGATAAATTCTTCAACGGCCTCAACAACTGGGGCGCCGCGCTCTTTTTCGATAAAATCCCGGGCCTGCTGGCGAAATTTTTTGCCGACCCCGGCGCCAACCTGCAGAAGCATTGCGTCCACCTGCTGGCCGATGCGGTGGGGGGCGAAACCGATATGAAGGCCCAGGAGGCCGCCATCGAGCATCGCAGCCGTTTCGGGGCCTATCCCGTCGGGGTCGGCGTGCTGCTGGCGGTGCTCTGTCTGTCGGTGATGTCCTTTATTTTCTTCATGTAAAGGGGCATTTCCCGTTCTTTCCGGCGGCCGGTTTTTCCGGCCGCCTTTTGTTTTTTATGCTCATTCTTTATTTCCATATTCCCTATTGCCGGAAAAAATGTTGCTACTGTGATTTTCCCTGGCGGCGCCGACCCCGGCGGAACTGGAGGACTACACCCGGCTGCTCTGCAAGCAGCTGCAGCAAGCCGCTGCGTCGGGCCGCTGGTCTGGCCCCCTGGCGTCCATCTTCTTCGGCGGCGGTACCCCGTCCCTGCTGTCGCCGGCGCAGATCGCCGCCATTCTGGCCACGGCGGACCAAAATTTTGCGCTGGCTGCGGATTGTGAAATCTCTCTGGAGGCCAACCCCGGAACCCTCACCCTGTCGTCTCTGCTGGGGTATCGCCGGGCCGGGGTCAATCGCCTTTCCCTCGGCATCCAGACCCTGAACCCGCCAGCTTTGGCGCTGTTGGGGCGGATTCATTCGCCCGACCAGAGCCTTCAGGCCCTGACCCTGGCCCGCCGGGCCGGATTCAGCAATCTTGCCTGCGATCTGATCTTTGCCCTGCCCGGGCAGGATCTGAACGCCCTGAAGGCAGATGTGGACAGCCTGCTGCAATATGAGCCCGAGCATTTTTCCTGCTATGGCTTGACCATCGAGGAAAACACCCCCTTGCATGAACGGGTAAAGCGGGGTGAGTTGTCGCCGGTGGGGGAAGAAAGCTATGCGCAGCAGTTTCTGTTTCTGCATCAGTACCTGGCGGATGCGGGGTATGGGCATTATGAAATATCCAACTATGCCCGTCCCGGCTTTGCCTGTCGTCATAACAGTCGGTATTGGCAGCGACAGGCCTGTCTCGGCATCGGTGCCGGCGCTCATTCCTTTGCCGACCAGCAGTGGGGCATCCGTTATGCCGTTCCTGCCGACCTCAGCGCTTATGGCTCCGCCCTGAAGGCCAATTTGGACCCCCTGACCACAGTCGAAACATTCGACCGCCGGGGTGCCATGGCGGAAACCATGTATCTGGGGCTGCGGACCCGTCAGGGGGTCTATGCAGGGGCGTTCAAGGAGCGTTTCGGGGAGCCGCTCGACGGCGCTTTTGCCGAAGCTCTCAACCAGTGCGGTGGCTATCTGCAGCGGGAAGGAGACCGCCGGTATTTGAAGCCGGAAGGCTGGCTTATTTTTGATCATTTGATCCTGCCTTTTCTCTGAAAAAGACCCTATTTTCTGCCCCCATTTGCCTTGACAAAGGCAGGGGCCGTTGTTATGTTGTTCCCGTTAGCACTCCCTGCTGAGGAGTGCTAAGCGAAGGTAACAGCCGGGGTTTTCCGGCTTAAGTTTTTTTGGGGCGAGATAAGCTATGGGAG
>JARRKW010000279.1:4522-9972 GCA_037387645.1 Desulfuromonadaceae bacterium | reverse complement strand
GGCGCCAAACACAATCAGGACCAGCACCAGGATAATCAGCATTTCAGTGGTCCCCAGTCCAAACATTTGTCCTCCAGAATATCCGGAAAATATTGATCAACAGATGGCCATCCGGAAACTCCGGCTGGCGGTTGGCAACGAAATATCTTTCTGCTTCAGGGGTCGAAGGGCACGCAGGCGTTCCGGCCGCCCTGCAGTGTTTGCTGCCGCCACGGCAACCAACCGGTGCTGGGTCCGAAGCAATTTGTTCAGGGAGCCAGAATGGCAGCTACGGGACAGACATCCACACAGGCGCCGCAATCGGTACAGGTCGCCGCGTCAATAACCCGCACATCCCCCTGTTCGCTAATGGCCTCAACCGGGCAAACCGGCTCACAAGCGCCACAGTTAATGCACTCTTCGGTTATTGTGTGGGCCATGCCCTCCTCAGCTCCGTTCCGAGCTCCGGCTATCCAACAATTCGATTTTCAGGAAACTTACACCACCCTCCAAGCGCTGTCCAGAATTAAATAATGTATTCAAATACAACACAAACCTCTTGCAATTTCCCCACCCTTGCCTTAGTATATTCTGATGTTTCCTGTTTATCTGACATGTACAGAGCATAACAGGCTACAGGTTTTCATGTCTCGCAAATCGGGGAAATTTGCGGGAAAAGGCAAACTTTCGGAAAAAATGGCAACCGTCAGCAGCACAAAAAGTCTTTCCTGGAGGAGGTAATTAATCACATGGACATCTTGGCATTAAATTGTGGCAGCTCTTCGGTCAAATACCAACTGTTTGACTGGGAAAAGAAAGAAATCATTGCAAAGGGAATGGTCGAAAGGGTGACCATCGGGGATTCCTACATCGTCCATGAAGTACCGGGACGGGAAAATTATCGTTCGGAACATGATTGTCCTGACCACAAAGTTGCCGTTCAGTTGATTCTCAATACGCTGATCGACAAGGAACATGGCGTTGTCGAAAAAATTTCCGACATTTCCGCCGTTGGTCATCGGGTCGTGCATGGTGGCGAGAAATTCACCTGTTCGGTCATGATCGACGATGATGTATTGAATGCCATCAAAGAGGTGCAACATCTGGCACCCCTTCACAACCCGCCGAACATCGCCGGGATTGAAGCGGCCAAAATCGTGCTTCCCGATGCTCCCCACATCGCGATCTTCGATACGGCTTTCCATCAGACCATGCCCAAGCATGCCTACACCTACGCCCTGCCCTATGAATGGTACGAAAAGCACGGCGTGCGTCGTTACGGCTTCCACGGCACCAGCCATCTGTACGTCTCCAAGCGGGCCGCTGCCCTGCTGGGTAAGGACCCCAAAGATTGCAAAATCATCACCCTGCATATCGGTAACGGTGTCTCCCACACCGCTATCAAAGGCGGCGTTTCGGTAGATACCTCCATGGGCCTCACCCCTCTGGAAGGGGCCATCATGGGTACCCGCTGCGGTGATATCGACCCGGCCATTCCGGCCTTCATCATGGATCGCGAAGGACTTTCCGCCAAGGAAATCGATTCGGTCCTGAACAAAAAATCGGGCGTCCTGGGCATCACCGGGCAGTACACCGACCGTCGCGACGTCATTTCCTGCGCCGAAGCGGGCAACGAGCGCTGCCAACTGGCTCTGGAGATGGAAGCCTACCGGTTGAAGAAATACATCGGCTCCTACGCCGCCATCCTCGGCGGTGTCGATGCCGTGGTATTTACCGCCGGCGTCGGCGAAATGGGTACGCTGATTCGCGAAATGACCCTTGAGGGCCTCGAATTCCTCGGCATCAAGCTGGACAAGGAAGTCAACAAAAACACCATGACCCGCAAGCGCGAAACCCTCATCACCACCCCGGACTCTCCGGTCAAGGTCTTCGTCATTCCCACCGACGAGGAACTGGTCTTCACCGAAGACGTGGTGGCGATCCTGGAAGGCACCTACGCGGACCACATGGCCTTCCAATACAGCTTTGCCGGTAAGGAATTTAAACGGCAATAAACCCTATCTGCCGTAAGCCAGGCAACTTCCAGCAGAAGGCCGACGGTCTGTTTCCCGTCGGTCTTCTGCTTTATCAGCCTTGCCGTGCGGGGCACCCCCCTCGTGTCCCATGTGGTTATAAAGATCAAATAAATTCCGGATTATTTGGGCTGTTGCCGGAGCGATGTTCCGTTGCCCGCAAGGTTGCGCAGCCGAGGTCGCCGACGGCGCTGCCGGCAAACCCTTTTGGATGCTCGGCATTGAGGAAATCGGCTACTACATCCCCGGGGGAAGAGTTTCCAACTACGACAGAAAAGAAAAATTCGGCATCGACGATTATTTCATCGAGCAGAAAATCGGCGTCCGCCAAATCTCCGTCAAGGATGCCGACGAAGACACCTCGGATCTCTGCGTCAAGGCCTTTGCCGACCTGTGCCGGAAAACCGCTATCGACAAGGATGAAATCGAGGCGGTCGTCGTTGTCACCCAAAATCCCGACAACAACATCCCCCACGTCTCGGCCATGCTGCACGGCAAACTCCAGCTCCCCCACCGTTGCGCCTGCTTCGACATCTCTCTGGGCTGCTCCGGTTTCGTTTATGCCCTCTCGACTTTTCAGTCCTTCATGGCCGCCAACGGCATGAAGAAAGGGCTGCTGTTCACCGCGGATCCCTACACCAAAATTGTCGATCCGGAAGATAAAAACACCACCCTGCTCTTTGGTGACGCGGCGGCGGTAACGCTTGTTTCCGAACAACCGCGTTTCGTCTCCGGCAAGTTCACCTTCGGGACCATGGGCAATGAATATGAGAAACTGATCTGCAGAAATGGCGTGCTGTACATGAATGGTCGGGCCGTGTTCAATTTTGCCGCCAAGATCGTTCCCGAAGACATCCGGCAGATGCTGGAGAAAAACGGTTTGACCCTGGATGACGTCGACCGTTTCCTGCTGCACCAGGGAAGTAAGATTATCGTCAACACCATTGCCGACAAATTGCAGATACCCCAGGAAAAAGCGCCTTATTCCAGTTATGATTTCGGCAATACGGTTTCTTCGACTTTACCCATTTTGCTGGTTGATGAATTTGACAGTCCGGCCAAAAACATCGTTATCTGCGGCTTTGGCGTCGGTCTATCCTGGGCCAGCGGCGTATTAAAACGGGTCTGAGCAAGTTTCTTGCTGCAAAATACAGCCGGGCACAATGCAGAAGCCCGCGCTGCTCACGCTACGCCAATCACTAATTACCAATAACTAGCGCCTGCCGTTCTAGCCCTGAGCCTGAACAGCGGTAATAGCCGTAACGCTGATGATGTCCTCCACCGAACAACCACGGGAAAGGTCGTTAACCGGCTTGGCCAGGCCCTGAACGATGGGGCCAACCGCTTCGGCACCAGCCAGACGCTCAACCAGTTTGTAGCCAATATTGCCGGCATCGAGGTCGGGGAAAACGACAACGTTGGCCTTGCCGGCGACAGCGGAATCGGGAGCCTTCTTGGCACCTACTTTGGGGACCAGAGCGGCGTCGGCCTGCAGTTCCCCGTCGATTTGCAGGTTCGGGGCCATGCCCTTGGCAATTTCCAGCGCCTGCAGGACCTTGTCGGCATCTTCGTGCTTGGCGCTGCCCTTGGTGGAGAAAGAAAGCATGGCCACGCGGGCATCAACACCCAGGAAGCTCTTGCAGCTGGCAGCCGTGCTGACGGCGATCTCGGCCAGAGCCTGAGCATTGGGATTGGGGTTAACCGCGCAGTCGGCGAAACAGATGACCCCGTTCTCCCCGAATTCAGGGGTCTTGGTTACCATCAGGAAAACCGAAGAAACGGTTTTCATGCCCGGAGCGGTGCCGATTACCTGAAAGGCGGCCCGCAGCACGTCCCCGGTGGTGTTGTCGGCGCCAGCAACGGCGCCACCAGCATCGCCCTTGTGCACCATCATGGAACCGAAGTACAGATTGTCATCACCGGTCAGAAGAGCTTTAGCTTCTTCGGCGGTGAGACCTTTCTTCTTGCGCAGTTCTACCAGCTCAGCCACATACCCATCCAGCTGGGGTGCGGTTTTCGGGTCGAGCAGGGTAACGCCGTCCAGAGACACGCCGAGCTCGGCAGCTTTTTTCTGCAGGGCGTCAGGATTACCCAGCAGAACTACGTTTGCCAAACCATCCTTGACAATCTGGCCAGCGGCTTGAACCATACGGTCATCATAACCTTCCGGCAATACAACCGTTTGCAGACTGGTCCGGGCCTTCGCTTTAATCTGGTCAACCAAATGCATGTCAGTACCTCCTCCTAGCGGGGTTTAAGTTAACGTATATTTATACATGATGCCATATTGGCGGTCAATACATTTTCTAATACATAAGATCCCGGGGTAACGTTCGAATAATGTTTCTAGCCGAGCCCTCGCATATTCATGTATAATGCCCGCACTTTGCACACCGTTGACCTGCCCATGGACCCATGAATCCTAAACGCAAACGCCACTCTGACATTATTCTGCTCCTATTCATCCTCCTTTCCCTCCTGGTGCATCTGTTGTTGGCTGTCCTGCTCCCCAGGCAGATCATTCCATCAACACCAGCAGAAAAGAAACCGGTCGTTGTCGACCTGCGCCGCCCCAGCCATCTCAGTCGCGAACTGGACGCACCAATTCGGCCGGAACTGGACAAACCACGGGAAACACCCGCCAAACGTCTCGGCCCGACAAATCAGCGCGTGGAAAAAGAAAAAGCCCCAAAAGGGAAGGATTTCGACGACAGAACACCGCGGTTGGCAACGCCGACGCCTCAGCCGCAACCGGAGGCCAGCGCCAGCCAGCCAACCCGTCCCGCCGCGCAACCGGCCCCTTCTGTCAAACCATCCACGCAAAAAAACGTTGAACTCCGCCGGCGACCCGGCAAGGCTGGCCCCCTTCCGCTGCCCAGTCAGCTGACGCCGGAAAGCATGGCGGGAAAGAACCATCGGCCTCCTTCGCCCGAGCGATTAAAAAGCCTCGATCTGATGGCTTCGGCCAACTCGGCGGCGATTAATGTCTCGGACAGGTGGCGGCGCAAATACCGTACTGAGGTGGAAGAAGGAAACACCGTCTGGCTCGACATGGGAAAGGATATTCTGATCTCCTTTTTCCAGCGATTCCGGCGCAATGTGGAAATGGTCTGGGGATACCCGGATCAGGCCATGCTGCGGGGACAACAGGGAACCTGTCTGCTTAAAATAACCATCACCCGGGATGGCAAGGTCAAGGACGTGGTTCTCAAGGAATCAAGCGGCTACCCGCTCCTGGACAACGAAGCGATCCGAGCCATTCGGAAAGGCGCTCCGTACGGACCACTGCCAAAAAGCTATCCGCGGGAGGAACTGAACATCATGGCGTTTTTTCAGTATGAATATACTCCAACCCAGCCAACCCGTCCCCGGCTCTACTAAAAGGATGGGAGCAAGCTCCCATCCTTCAACCAACACATCACCTGCAAACCAGGCCAG
>JARRKW010000279.1:1168-4474 GCA_037387645.1 Desulfuromonadaceae bacterium | reverse complement strand
GCGTTCGAGCAGACCGCCGGCAGCGGGGACACGGAATTATGTCGGACTATTCTTCTTCCTCGACAAATTCCTGGTAGGCATCGGCATCCATCAGATCATTGAGTTCCGCTTCATCGGAAAGCTTGACCTTGACCATCCAGCCGTCATCGTAGGGGGAGGTGTTAACCAGCTCGGGAGCATCCTGCAGCTCTTCATTAACCTCGATCACTTCGCCGGAAACCGGCGCATAGATGTCGGAAACCGCCTTGACCGACTCGACCACACCAAAGGGTTTGCCGGCCTCGAGCAGAGCACCAACCTCGGGCAATTCGACGAAGACCACGTCTCCCAACGATTCCTGGGCAAAATCGGTGATCCCCACGGTCGTCAGGGCATCTTCCACCAATACCCATTCATGCTCTTCGGTGTACTTCAGTTCCTCGGGAAATTCCATGGTCATCCTCCTGTAACGGCTGCATTTGCAGGATGTTGAAATAGAAAACAAACATGCTTTCCGGTTTAACACATTTCCCCGATGAATGGCAACCGGTCCCTTCTGGTCCCCCACCCATGGGCTCAAAACCGATTTCTGTGCCGCCAAACCAGCAACGCTCAACTTAAAATATCGGCAATCCGCTCCTCATGCCCGAGGGTCATCAGATGTACCCCCTGACAGAGGCGACGCGCATGATCAACCATTTCCCGCGCAATGCGAATCCCCTCCTCCAGGGGGGAATCCGCTGCCGCCAGACGGTCAATGAGCGTCTGCGGTACCCGGACTCCGGGTATGTTGCGGTTAAGAAATTCCGCCATGCGCACACTCTTGAGCAACAACACACCCAGCAACACCGGCACTCCGAGGGGATTGGCCACGGCCATGAATTGCTCAAGCTTTTCCGGATCATAAACCGCCTGGGTCTGAAAAAAGCGGGTGCCCGCCTGAACTTTCTTGGAAAATTTCTGAAACATCAGCTCGAACGGCTCGGCCTCGGGCGTAACTGCGGCGCCGACAAAAAAACGGGGCGCCCCCTGCAAAGGCTTGCCGGTCATGTCCCTGCCCGCAATCAGGCCACCGGTGGCTTCCAGCAACTGAATGGAGTCGAGATCAAAAACCGAACGGGCCTGGGGATGATCACCGAAACGGGCATGATCGCCGGACAAGAGCAGGACATTTTCCACACCCAACGCAGCGGCACCCAACAGATCGGACTGCAAGGCCATCCGATTACGATCCCGACAGGTCAACTGCAAAATGGGCTCAATCCCTTCAGCACACAGCAAGGCCGCCATGGCCAGGGGGGTCATGCGCATGTTGGCCCCCTGGTTATCGGTTACGTTGACGGCGGACAAATGCGCCATCAGGCGCGCCTTTTCCAATACCTCGGCGGTATCGACCCCTTTGGGCGGAGCGATTTCGGCGGTAACCGCAAATTGACCTGCGGTTACTTGCTGTTCAAGTTTCGACATGTGTATTCAAGTTATTCAAAGGAAGCGCCGTCTTCAGGATTCGACCCTGTGACGTCCAGGTTTGGGAACCTTCCCCCAATTTTTCGGCGGCACGGTCCGGGCGAAAACCCCTTTGCGGTTCTGCTTCTTCAAGCGTTCATAGATCAGATGCCAGGCACAGTCGATAGCCCGATCGGCCTCACATTTGCCCTCTTCCATGCCGCCGCAGGGGCCATTGAGCAATCCTTTGGCGCAGTTGGTCACCGGACAGATGCCGGCGGTCTCGTTGAGAATACAGTCCCCGCACAGGGAGCAACGTTCTTCAAATTGACCGAAGCGGCGAATATTGCCGAGAAACAGGGTATTCAATGCGCCAATGACCCGCTGGTCGGTATTGGCCGAAATCGATTGGATGCCGGCGCCGCAGGTCAACACCAGCAGCGCATCGGCCTCGGCAACCTGCTGCTTGAGCTGGCGCAGATCGCGCGCGGCACGCATGATGTGACAGGCCTCGTCAATGATCAGACTACCAACCACTTCTTTGCCGAGGGAGGTCAACCATTCCTGCATGCGAAAAACCTCTTCTTCGCCGCCCGATTTGCAAACGGTGGCACAGACGGCGCAACCGATCAAAAACAGGCGTTGTTGCCCTTCGAGCAATTGCTGCAACTCTTCCCGGCTTTTTTGTTCACTGATAATCACGAAGCCCTATCCTCAAAACCCAGCTCCCGTTCCCGTGCCTCTTCCTGCGACAACCAGCACGACAGCAAACAGCTCCGACCTTCCATTATTGGCCGGCCGCGCGCCGCTTGGCACTTTCAACGGTGTTGTACAGCAACATGGTAATGGTCATGGGCCCAACACCGCCGGGAACGGGGGTAATGGCGCTGGCCCGCTCGCGGGCGGCCTCGAATTCCACATCCCCCACCAATTTTTTCTCCCCGACCCGATTGACGCCAACGTCAATGACCACCGCTCCGGGCTTGATCCAATCCCCTTTGATCATTTCCGGGCGACCCACGGCGGCAATGACCACATCGCCCCGGCGAACCTGATCCGCCAGATCCCTGGTCCGGGAATGGCAGATGGTTACCGTGCCGTGCTCGGCCAGACACATGAGGGCGACCGGTTTACCGACGATATTGCTGCGCCCGACCACGACGACCTCTTTTCCCTTCAGCTCAACCCCGCTGTGCTCGAGCATTTTCATGATCCCATAGGGGGTGCAGGGCTGAAAGAGCGGATTGCCGGTCACCAAACGACCGACATTATAAGGATGAAAACCGTCCACATCCTTGCTCGGCGAAATGGCTTCGAGAATCTTGCTTTCATCAATATGATCGGGCAGCGGCAACTGTACCAGAATACCGTCAATACGCTCATCGCGGTTCAAAGCGGCGATCAGGTCGAGCAGTTCAGCTTCGCCGGTTTGGGCCGGCAGTTTGTGCTCATCGGAAAAAATCCCCGCTTTTTCACAAGCTTTTTCCTTCATGGAAACATAGACCCGGCTGGCGGGGTCGTCACCGACCAGCACCACGGCCAGACCAGGGGTTACTCCTTGCGCTTTCAATGCGGCGGTATCGGTGGCGACAGTCTCGCGCATCTTTTCAGCAATAGCTTTTCCATCAATTATTTTATCCACTTTTGCACCTCCTTAATGGTGGCTCAACTATACCGAAAGAGGTTTAATAATGTAAAGTCCAGAGGTGTTCCCCGCGACTGAAAAAATGCTTTCAGGAAATTTTTTTCAAAACCGGATGGGCCGACAGAACTCGATTACACCAAAACATGCGGGAATAACCGGCGGAAAAGACCCCGCTGTCAACATTGCGACACCGGCGGACGCACCCCCCTCGATCTGCCCAATCGGACCCCTGCAAG
>JARRKW010000279.1:0-1161 GCA_037387645.1 Desulfuromonadaceae bacterium | reverse complement strand
CCCCAAAAGCATCCCAGAAAACCATCAAACAACGAACAAATTACGCAATTTCAAACACATACTGACTAGCCCAGCGCCTATCAAAGAAAATGGCTCATATGGATTCTATAATTAGCAATATTCTTGGCACGGACTATGCTAATTAAGTTAGACAGCACAATGCAAAACCGTTTCACCCCGACAGATTCGTCATCCGAGGTATCGCCATGACAGCAACAGCATTAATTTTTGATAAATCCCCCGCGCGCCGCGAAAAATTGACCCGGCTCGTTTCGACCACCGGCATATTCAACAGGTTCGTTTCCTGCGCCAGCGCCCGCGAAACATTTGCCTGCCTGGAAAACAGTTCCATCGACATGATATTTTACGGGACCCAAAGAATTTCGCGAAAGGGCATGGACTGGCTGCAAACCTTCAGCAACTTCGAAAATTGGCTGGACATCCCGGTGCTCACCTTCGCCTCCCAGAATTCCGTCCAGGACAGTCTCTTCGGCATTGAATCGGGCGCCAGCGACTGTTTCTCTTTCGCCACCACAGAGCGAGAATTGCGTATTCGCCTACAGCGCTTTTTGAGCAGCAAAAAACGCCTCGAACAATTACGCGAAACCAACGAGCGCTTGGCTCAGATGACCATTACCGACCCCCTGACCGGAGTCGGCAACCGTCGACACTTCGATGAAACCCTGGAAGCGGAATTCAAACGCAACTGCCGCTCCCGGAGCGCCTTCTCGTTATTGATGGTCGACATCGACCATTTCAAACGGGTCAACGACAGCATCGGCCATCAGGGTGGTGACGAACTGCTGAAACGGGTTGCCGGCACCCTGCGCGACAGCCTGCGTACCTACGACACCGTCTGTCGCTTCGGCGGAGAGGAATTTGCCATCATCATGCCCAACACTTCGGCAGCTAACGCTCACCTTATCGCCGAGCGGATCCGCCTCGAAGTTGCCGCTATCAACAGTACGGGAACCCTGGGGGATTTCCCCTTGACGGTCAGCATTGGCATACGCTCCGTTCGCGGCAACGAAACCATCGATTGCGAGCAGCTGGTGGCGGACGCCGACCAGGCTCTCTACCGGGCAAAAAACAACGGGCGCAATCGAACCGAGATCTATAAACCGGCGGAAGATTTTAAATTTACCCCGGCCCTAAGGTCAC
>JARRKW010000278.1:3395-4188 GCA_037387645.1 Desulfuromonadaceae bacterium | reverse complement strand
TTTTATCCGAAACGAATTTTTAGGGCTGGGTTTCTCTCCGGAAAAAAGTAAGAAGTTGAGCCCCTAATGTATTCCACGAATGATGTCTACTTCCGATACGCGGTACCTACATGATGATTAAGTGGGAGCTCTCCCCTGAACTTTTGAAAGGCATAAATGGAATACGAAGACGATTACTCAGCTTGTTGCCAGACCTATTCAACTCTTCGGATATTTCCCAAAGAGCTGCATCCTTCCACTGTTTCAGAAAAGCTCAACATTGAGCCTACACATATTTCTCTAAAAGGTGGTGGGCACAGGGGACAAAACGTCAACGGCTGGTTCCTCTCGTCAGAGGATTATGTTGAATCAAAAGATTCACGTCGGCATATAGACTGGCTTCTCGATCAAATTGAGCCCGCGACCGAAACAATTGCTCAGTTGCAGCAACTTCACCATCTGGGGTCGGACCAAGACAACTTACTGGAATATCACAATTAATGGCTCAAAAAGATCATGCTTTTGGTCTTAGGAGCCTATTTTTATAGGCAAAAATACGCTTTTAAGAAAGGCGAGAGGGAACTGCCAAGCTTACAGTTCCGATTTTGGGTTCAAAATTGGTCGTAATGTCCGCCAATTGCGAAAATGTAAATGTAGTTGTCGTCGAATTTGTAAATGACACGATCTCTCTGGCTCAGTCTGCGTGACCAGAAGCCGGAAAGATTGAGACGAAGTGCTTCGGGCTTTCCTGTGCCGGTACTCGGGTCTCCCCGAGGCACCTCTTTCAGAATAGAACAAAGCGCCTGATGCAACC
>JARRKW010000278.1:0-3309 GCA_037387645.1 Desulfuromonadaceae bacterium | reverse complement strand
TTGTCTTTCGTTCTGAGCTCTTCGTAGGTAGTCCGGGTGTTGCCTTCAAACACCAAGGATCTCATCCACTTCTCCATCCGTTGGAGTGTAGCCGGAACGCTCGGCATGGGTGCGAGCGGATTCGGAAATTTGTTTCATCAAACTGGAATTTTGGAGAACGTAGAGGGTTTCCTGGTCACGCTCCCAATCTTCCGCGCTGATAACAATAAAATCGCCCCCACTGCGGCGAGTTACCTTTAGCGGTTCATGCTCACTGGCGGCTTGTTCGACAAAATCTTTCATCTTTGCGCGAAACTGGTTAACGCTGACAGTTTTCATAGAGCACCTCCTTTCATGTCCTGCTTTTCGGTGCATAATATCCTGCCCCAACGAACTAATCAAATGGATGGAGGGTTCGCGGAGGCTTCAGGCAGCAGAGTCCCCGTGATAAATGGTCAATAGGTTGCCTTGGTCCGAGCTCAACCAGACCACCAAAAATGTAAACGATCCCTTCTGCCTTACCACAATGTGCAGGATTGCAATCGACATTGACATGTGTCACGTTACACGTTACGCTTGGATATATGATTAAGACCTTCGCCGACAAGAACACGCAAGAGTTATACTTGACCGGGAAGTCTCGTCGGGTCCCACCCGAAATTCGAAAACGAGCCGTTCGAAAGCTTGATCAAATACACGCTGCAACCGGAATTGACGATCTGATGGCACCTCCTGGCAATCGGCTTCATTCTCTTGAAGGCGACCGGAAGGGACAGTACTCGATTTCCATAAACGATCAATGGCGTATCTGTTTTCGGTTTCAGGACAAAGACGCTTTTGACGTTGAAGTCTGCGATTACCATTAAAGCATGAGGCAAAAGATGAGCATCCCCAACAACGAAAAAATTGCACGCCGCCCTATTCATCCGGGAGAAATCCTTCGCGAGGATTTTCTTCCAGACTACAAACTTACAACAGCAGGGCTCGCTAAAGCCCTCGGGGTTTCACGCCAGACGGTAAACGAGCTCCTTCGTGAACGCCGTGCAGTTAGGCCAGAGATGGCCCTGAGATTATCCAAGCTTTTTGGCAACTCACCGGAATTTTGGCTCAATTTGCAGCGGGCAGTCGACCTATGGGAGGCCGAAGCGGCTATCAAGAAGGAAATCCAAGAAATAATCACTCTCCATGTTGCATGATTTGGGTCGGGCACGAGTGATCGAAGGGTCTACAAATTTCAAAAGTTGAAACCAACTTTTTGTGCTGGTAAGGCAGGTGAGGTGATAAACTTCAAAAAACTAGAAAGTCGTCACCAAATTCCGACGGAGATCATCATGTCAATCAGCCGAAGTGCATTGCTCGTATTCTTCGTTTTGGGGGTGCTGCTGTTTGGAGGTTGCGCCGCCCTTCAGCTACGAGAACCCATCAATGTGAACTTGGTGGGCGTTGAGCCGCTTCCCGGTGAGGGACTGGAGTTTCGCATGCTGGTCAAGCTGCGAATTCAAAATCCCAATGATGTGTCGATAGACTACAACGGTCTGTCAATCCGGATGGATGTGCAGGGCAAACCCTTCGCTACCGGCGTCAGCAATGCCGCAGGCCGCATTCCGGGATTTGGCGAGGCCATCGTTGATCTCCCTGTGAGTATCTCTATGATCGGTGTCGCACGTCAGGCGGTGGGCGTCGTCCGCAACGAATACCGCGAAAAAGTCCCGTATGAGATAACTGGACAACTCGCCGGATCAACCTTCGGTAGTGTGCGGTTTGAAAAGCAGGGGGAGTTCACGCTGCCCGCAGAACTCTTCGAGAACCGCAGGTGAGCCGGTACGGCCATTCGAATGTGTTGCACGAAAGCCCTTGATTTGGAAATCAAGGGCTTTTCTTGTTTGAATGCTCTGTTTTCCTTTCTCAAGCCCCCTTATTTCAGGCCAGGGTTTACCAGCAATCTCGCGGGCGGTTTCTGTTCCATTTTGCGGTGCCCTTGACGGCCCTGTATTCAGGTGCTATTAAAAGGACACGAGGAGGTGCGATCATGGCCATCAAATTTTCCGAAGATATCATTCCGTTAGCCGATGTAAAGGTCAATCCCGGCAAGGTCATCCGGCGGACCCAGGAGACCCATCGGCCCATTCTGTTGACCAGCCGGGGCCGAGGCGTTGCCGTTGTGCAATCGCTGGAGGATTTCGAGGCGGCAGAGGAAGAAAAAGCTTTCATGCGGGCTGTCATCGAGGGGATCAGCGATCTGGACAACAATCGTCAGGTCGATCTCGATACGGCCAAAAAACGCTTGGGCCTCAAATAGGCATGTCCAAGAAGCTTCAAATTTCCTTTGCCGAATCGGCGGTCACGGACTTGGAAGAAATCCGTGAGTATTATACGGGACAACAGGTCCCTGAGGTCGGAGATCGTTTTGTCCGTGAGAGCATCGCCCTGATTGAAGATTTACGTCGCATCCCGATAAAGGCAGGGTCGTCTCTGAGTTCAACCAATCCAAACTCCGAGAATTAATTCATCCACCGTTCCGCATCGTTTACCGCCGTGACCCGCAACGTCTCAGCATTGTCCGCGTCTGGCGAAGTGAACGGTTGCTGCGTCTCCCCTGGCCCAGCAAAGTACAAGATTCCGGAAATTCAGATCGAGTCATCTCTGGGAGATTTTTCGGTATCCTGGAAAAATATCAGCGTTACTTTACTACGAAAAATTCATTTCCCACGCCATTGAGGAGGGTCGTTACGGCTTTGCCAGTGAAGTGATTCGGGCCGGGTTGCGGTTGCTTGAGGAGCGCGAAACGAAGCTCAAAATTTTGCGTAAAGCCTTGATTCAAGGGGAGAACAACGGTCCGGCACATTATTCCTTGGATGAGCTGAATCGTGAACTCGATGAAATGCTCGGCTGATGCCGATGTTTTCCCTGACCAAAGCGGTGCTTGAGGATCTGCGCGAGATTGGTCTTTATACCCAACAGCGCTGGGGCCGTGAACAACGCCGGCATTACTTTGTGGGCGCCTACTCGACAGGCCTAAAAACGACCAGTCCTTTTTTCCCCCCCAGATAATCGTACAAGTCAACGTCCACCACCTGGTTCAGGCTGGAGCTTGAAGAGGCGTGGCGCAGCAGAATCTTGCCGTCGGTTTTGATCACAATGCCGCAATGGGAGACATCCAGTCCCGGTGCGGGACTGTAGATGCCGACATAATCGCCGTTTTGCAACCGGGCCAGTACGCTCTCATCCAGCGCTGCGGCGGGAATATAGACCAGTTCCCGAGTTTGGACCGGATAGCCCGGCAGGTAGAGTGAGCCGTCCGCTTTTTGGTTCAGCTGCTTCTGTTCCCGG
>JARRKW010000277.1:0-3322 GCA_037387645.1 Desulfuromonadaceae bacterium | reverse complement strand
GCCAGGCGCCGGAAATTTTTCCGGTCGAGTGCTCAGAGACCCTGGCCAACTTTCTGCCGGGTCCCGTTACAAGACTGTTTTTCATGTGTTTTCAACCTCTTATAAATGGAACAGAAGGCCGGGCGGATTGTTTGCGGACGGCTACTGTGCATATGCACAGCTCCGACTGGGGATAGTCCTAGATTGAACTGGGGATTTCCCCTAATCGATAGTGGGAGGGGGGGCTTTTCGTCGTTTTAATCCCGGCTATCGCCCCATTTTAATCTTTTAAGAAATCATGCAACATATTGTTTTTGAAGGTAAAGTTTGCTTGTTGCGGGGGTTGTTGTGGCGACTTGAAAAGACTCTGGCACAGGCGTTGCTATCTTCTCACTCAAAGGACTAACCCCTGACCCAATAACGGGGTATGTGGTTGCCGCATGGGGTGGGACCACAACAAAATCGATTAAATATCGAAATGGAGGAAGAACAATGAGGAAGTCTTTAGTAATGCTTGGTGCAGCCATGTTCCTTGCGCTGCCGGTCGTCTCGATGGCCAAGATCGCTGGCGAATGTTCCGACTGTCACACCATGCACAACAGCAAAGCCGGTCAGCCGATGGCCATTCTTTCCGACGGGTCCGGTCCTTCCCTGACCCCCTATCCGGTACTGCTTCTCACCGACTGCGTTGGCTGTCATGCCTCCGGTGGGACCAGTGCCATCGCCGATTTTTCCGGTTCTTCGATTCCCCAGGTTTACCACACCGACACGGTTGACCTGGCCGGTGGTAACTTCGCCTACATCGACGGCACCAAGGGCGCCGGCGCCGACGATCGCAAGGGTCACAACGTGGTCGACATTCTGGCCGCCGACGCTACCCTCACCGGCCCTCCGGGCATGGGTCGCGGCGCTACTTCGTCTTCGCTGCATACCCCTGACGTAGCCGTTCCCGCAACCAGCTTCACCTGCGCCGGTAACGACGGCTGCCATGGTACCCGTAACCGCCTGACCGTTCTTGGCGTTACCGAAAACCTGCTGGCTGTTCCGCCGATCGCTGGTGTTGACGAGCAGAAACTCCAGGGTCTGTCCGCTGTCGCCGGTGCCCACCACTACAATGTTGACGGTCAGATCGACGGTAGCATCGCCGGTGCCGACGCTACCGACAACAACAACAGCTACCGTTTCCTCCGCGGTCTGTACGGTACCGAAGCGGCTGACTGGCAGAACACCGATGCCGCCAACCACAACGAATACTACGGCGTGAGCGGTTCCCCCTTCACCGGCAGCTGCGAAGACTGTCATGACAACTCCGGCCATGGCGACACCCTGACCACCACCATGACCACTCCGAGCCACAGCATCAGCGGCTTCTGCTCCTCCTGCCATGGCACCTTCCATCAGGACACCGACGCGGCCGGCAGCTTCATCCGTCACCCGACCGATTTCGCTCTGCCCAACAAGACCGAGTACGCTGCCTACACCGCTTACGACGTCACCGGCCACATCGCCCGTACCTCTCTGACCGGTGTTGATCCCGCCGTTGTCACCCCGGGTGGCGGTTCCGACGTGGTTATGTGTCTCTCCTGCCACGTGGCCCATGGTAGCAACTACGCCGGCATGCTGCGCTTCGACTACGACACCATGATCGCTGGTGGCGGTGAAGTTTCCGGCGGCTGTTTCGCTTGCCACACCACCAAGGACACCGGTGTTAAGACCTGGTAAGCCGATAGTTCAGTTGGGTTGACCGACCCACACCCATCCCGGGGCGCTTATGCGCCCCGGGATTTTTTTGTGCCATAAACTGACCATTGATAACGGCTTGATCTATTTAAATTGGACGGCTTTTATTTTGGGCCGGAACCGGATCCGTTGTGGCAGGCCGGTCGAGCGGGTTGCGGATTTTTGGCATTTTTTTCGCATTTTTTGGTCGAGATTAAAAAAGGCGGCGCAAAAATTTTTTCAATGGGGACCTTTTTGTTGCCTCGGTTTTTGCCCAAGAAGGTAGACTTCAGTAAGATTGATTCTGTCCCGAATTAAATGCTTCCCCTCTTGAGGGTTCTGAACTGGGTGTCGACGTTGTTTTTCCTTAAACACATTTCAGGTGTTTTGCCGATAATTCGGGGCATTCTATCCTCCGCTTTCGGTTTGCGGGCGGATGTCATGATCCGGGGTGTGTTTTTACTGGTTGGGTTGTTTTTGAGCTGTCAGGGCGATGTCTTGGCCGCCAGCGATTTGAATGCCTCCTGGGAATATGCCACTTCCGGGGCGAGTGGTGCGGCAACGCAGAAACGTTTTTTACAGCGTTATAATCTCAATACCGGTTTTGCTCTGGAGCCCACCCGCGCCATCGGCCTGGGAGCGCATTTGGCTTACAGCCGCAATGATACTTCCAATTCCGGGCTGAGCGAGGTCATCACTCCGTCCGGCAATTTTTCCCTGAGCAACGATATTTTCGCTTTTGATCTGTCCGGGACGCGTTCCGAGGATCGGCGCTCCACGGCGGCGACGCGCACGACCTATAACTGGTCCGGGACTTTCGGCAGCAACTGGAGTTATGAGTTCTGGCCCTCTTTGCAACTGCATTATAATCGCAGTGGTGTCGGCAGCGAAGATAACCGTACCGACATCAAAAGCTCAACTTACGGACTGGATCTGAACTGGGAGCTGCCGGTATTGCTGTTCAACTACGGGTTTTCCAAAGGTCAGACCAAAGATCTGGTGAACCTGACCCGATCCGACAGCACCACCCATTTCGCCCGTGTTGAAACCGAGGGAAGCTTCTGGGATAAACGGCTTGTTACCAAACTGAGTCAGGCGGTGAACTACTCCAAACAGGTCATGACCATTGGGACCGGCGGCCGTTACGATCAGGATTTGGGTTTGCCGAGTTATTCGGTTACCAGTAGTGATCCCGGCTTTGTCGACCATTTAGCCGATCCGCCCCTTAAACCCTTTGCCGCCATCACCATTTCTTCGTTGCAGACCGACCAGGAAGCCGGACATCTGGCGGTTCTCGGGCTCTTTGACGAGGAGGGGGAGCAGCAGATCGATCAGTTTTGGGTCATGGTGGATGCCGATACCGACCTGATTGCCAAGGACCTGATTGATAAGGGAGATCTGCAGTGGTCCCTGTTTGTCAGTACCGACAACCTCAACTGGGAACCGGTTCCCGGCCAGTCGCAACTCGATGTGTCTTACAATAGCGCGGATCGGCGCTTTGAAATTCTCGTGCCCGCTCTGTCTCCGCCCAGTTCATTGTATGACTATCTCAAGGTGGTGGTGGTCAACAGTGGTAACAACAATGTTACGCTGACGGCTTTTCGGGCGATCCAGTTTGTTTCAA
>JARRKW010000276.1:0-5046 GCA_037387645.1 Desulfuromonadaceae bacterium | reverse complement strand
GCTGCTCAGACGACGTTTCTGCAGGAATTGGGCGGCCGTACCCAGGGCCTGTCGGAGACGTTCCGTTCCCGCATGGGCCGCCCCCTTTTCTTTGCCCAAACCGACCAGAAGGATCCGCTCGGGGGCCGTTCCGGAGGAGTAAAACAACAGTGTTTCCATGTGTTTTCCGTTGAATTCCTGGTCCCGAACGGCTTTGCTCAGAGCGCCTTCAAGGTGTTTGTCCAGTTCTTTCAAGAGCGGGGTTCTGAGTTTGCCCTCAAACACGCCCAGGATGGTGCAGGGGGATTTTTTGCCGAGCGGGGAACCGCTGGTGATTTTGATTTCCATGGAAACGCCTTTCCTTTGCTTGGGCGACACAGCGCCCTGGCCTGTTTTTTTGCTATATGGAAGCACATGAAGGCGGTCGTTTTCCGCCTGTCATTTATGCCGGTTCTCCAAAAGCAGTGAATTGCCATCCGCAGGGACGACCGCCCCATTGTCCTGGGAAAGCTGGTCGTCCCGGTGTCATTTCGACCAATTGGTTACCAATTTGGAGAGAGCCGGAACAGCCGGAGGGTGATGTGATCTCTTTCCAAACGAGGTTCGGTTTGGGCAGGGTTTGGACAAATGGATAGCAATACCGATGTTTTGAGCTATTATACTATATCGATTGGTTTCTGTTTTAGTATTTATTCATTATTCGTTTTGTTGTGTCAGGCCTTCCGTGACGGCAGTCGGCGATGGGCCGGCATCCCATGCGTATGGTCGTGGCAAATAATGCGGGGGATTACCTGATATGAGGGTGTCGTTTGCTGTCCGGCTTGGGGTTTTTGCGGCCAAGCCCCAATAAA
This sequence comes from Desulfuromonadaceae bacterium, assembly GCA_037387645.1. Classification (GTDB taxonomy): domain Bacteria; phylum Desulfobacterota; class Desulfuromonadia; order Desulfuromonadales; family Trichloromonadaceae; genus Trichloromonas. The sequence goes on along the minus strand of JARRKW010000276.1, from coordinate 4,216 downwards.
CGGGCCGTGAATAACGGTTGCCTGATCCGGCCGAAAAGTGTTATTTTTCTCCAAATAATTGATTTCTGAGCAGAAGCTTAAAGCTGTCGGATGATTTTGTCATGATCTCATCGGGAGAGAACTACCTATGTTTACTGCCTTGAACCTGCGTTGGAAAATTCTTCTGGCTCTGGTCGGGTTATCGGCGGTGCCCCTGGCCGCGGCGTTGCTGATTCTTTCCGGTTCCGTGGAGCGGCAACTCGAGCGCACCATGCAGTTGCGGGCGTCCGATTTGGCCGGGTTTGTCCATAAAACCATCGACTATTCGGAACAGGAAGCCGCAAACTATATACGTTTGACCAGTCAGACGCCGGATCTGGTCAATGCCATCTATTTCGCCAGTTCTCCGGAAGAAATGCTCGATATCGGATCGATCATCGAAAAAGCGCTGACCGTTTTCAAGTTTGACCTGATTCAGGTGCTCAATGTCGAGGGCGCCATGTTGCGCAGCAGTGAAAGTCCTGCCTATCAGGGGCTCATTGCCGGACCGTTGCAGGATCATCCGATTATTCGGCGGGCCCTGGCCGGGGAAGCTGTCAGTGGTTTGGATCGGATTTTCGGTCGTCCGGCCATTGTTGCGGTGAGCCCGATTCGGTTTCATACCAAACCCATCGGCTATCTGGCAGGGATCATGTTTCTTGACGATGATTTCGCCAAAAAAATCCAGGAGATTTCCGGCTCGGAAATAGCTTTTTACGGACGAGACGGACAGCTGTCCGCGTCCTTGCCGGAATTGCGCGAACTGCAAGCGGATGAAATCGGCGAACGCAACAGCTGGTATGCAACCCTGGCCGGAAAGCCTTTCGTTATTCATCGGATTCCCCTTAACGATGAGGGTGAAGGCGCCCTGATGGCCCTCGATCGGACCGAAATGGTGGCCGCGCGGAAAACCTTGCGGGATGTTTTTCTGGCCATTTTGTTTGGGGTCGGCACCCTGGCGGTTTTGGGTGGGCTGGTGATTTCCCGCGGGATATTGCGGCCGTTGGCGGGCGTGGTCGTGAATTTGAAGCAAATCGCCGAAGGCGAAGGCGATTTGACCAACAGGCTGGTGGTCGGCTCTGCCGATGAGGTTGGCGAGTTGGCCGGAAACTTTAATCGTTTTCTTGAACGCATGCAGGAAATGGTGCGGCGGATCCAGGTGGTTCGTAAGGATCTGGGCGGCGCATCCAAACGCATTCGGGAATCGACCGCGCAGGTTAATGATGGCGTGAAGAGCCAGTCTCAGGCCCTCGAGGAAAGCCATCAGGCCATGTCGGCCATCGATCAGACCCTGTCCGGTATTGCCGAGAGTACCGGCTCGCTGGTGGCCGCGGTCGAGGAGAGCTCCTCGGCGACCCTGGAGCTCGGCTCAACCATCGAAGAAATCGCCGATCAGATGGAAAGCCTGTTCGCTCGGGTGGACGAGGTCTCCAGTTCCATCAATCAGATGTCGGTGGCCAGCCAGCAGATCATGGAAAACATCGAAATCCTGTCGGCCTCGACCGAGGTGACGGCGTCTTCCGTCACCGAGATGGATGCGGCCATCAAAGAGATCGAAGAAAATGCGGAGACCACCAACAGCCTTTCCGAAGCGGCGGCCATTGATGCCCAGAAGGGAAAGGAGGCCGTTGACGCCACCATCAGCGGCATCGGTGAAATTAATGAAATGGTGGATGGCGCCTGCCAGGTCATCCGCGACCTGGGGCGGCAGTCCAATGCCATCGGCAAGATTCTCAGTGTTATCGATGACGTGGCCGACCAGACCAGCCTGTTGGCCCTGAATGCGGCCATTATTGCCGCCCAGGCCGGGGAGCACGGCAAGGGATTTGCGGTGGTGGCTGATGAAATTCGTGAGCTGGCCGAACGGACGGCCGTTTCCACCCGGGAGATTACCGGCATTATCGGCAGTTTGCAGGCCGGTGTGCAGGAAGCGGTGGCGGCCATGAATGCCAGCAGTGAACGCGTTGGGCAGGAGGTTTCCCGTTCGCGCGTGGCCGGCGAGGCGTTGGAGAAGATTCGCAACAGCACCCTCAATTCAACCCAGCAGGTGCGCAGCATCGTACGGGCGACCCAGGAGCAGGCCCGCGGCAGTCAGCAGATTACCAGTTCCATCAATCAGGTGGCTTCGATGCTTGGGCAGATCACCACCGCCATCAAGGAACAGACCACCGGAGCCCGGCAACTGGCCGATGCCGCCGAGGCCATGCGGACCATCGCCTCTCACGGAAAATCGAGTACGGCGGAACAGGCCAAGGGGAGTCGGCAGATCAATGCCAGCATGGAAAATATCAGCCTCATGATCGAACGGATCGATGAGTCGGCGCGTTTAAGGCATGAGTCGCCGTCAGGTGACCATAACCGTTCTGGGCTCGGGGACCAGCACCGGCGTGCCGGTGCCGACCTGCAACTGTCAGGTCTGTTCTTCGGCGGAGCCGAAAAACCGGCGGACCCGTTGCAGTATTCTGATTTCCTGCGGCGGGCGCAATATCCTGGTGGATTCCTCCACCGACCTGCGGCATCAGGCGTTGCGGGAGAAAATCGACCGCATCGATGCCGTTCTCTATACCCATACCCACGCGGACCATGTCAACGGCATCGATGATCTGCGTCCTTTCAGTCTGGTGTTGGGGGAATCGATTCCCATATACGCCTGTCCCGATGATCTGCTGGTGCTGCGCCGGGTCTTTTCCTATATCTTCGAGGACACGACCGGTACCGGTTTTCGGCCGCGTCTGCATATGCGGGAAATTACCGGACCCTTTGCCCTGTTCGGACTGCCTGTTGTTCCTCTGGAGCTGGTTCACGGGCCGGGATCTTCCCTGGGCTACCGGATCGGCCCTTTTGCCTATGTCACCGATTGCAATGAAATCCCCGAGTCAACCCTGTCCCGGCTCAGCGGGGTCGAGATTCTGTTGATCGACGCCCTGCGTTTCCGTTCCCACGCCAGCCATCTGACCATCCCGCAGGCCCTGGAGGTCGCCGACCGTCTGCAGGTTCGACGCACCCGGTTGACCCATCTCGGACACGATGTTGATGTCCACCGGCATGGGACCCAACTCCCCGCAGGAGCGGAACTGGCCTATGACGGCCAGCGCCTGACCTTTGACATCGATTTTTCCTGAGTGCTGTAGGCGAAACCCGCAGCGTTTTTCGGAACCCTTGCTTGATGAGGGGAATCGGTATATCATCCAGTAATTACTCAAGGTACTTTTATTAGATGGTGATATATGGGGCTCGGACAGCAGGCCATGCGCAATATCGGGATCATTTCCCATATCGATGCCGGGAAGACCACGGTCTCCGAGCGGATGCTTTATTATTGCGGCGCCATCCATCGCATGGGCGAGGTTCACGACGGCTCGGCCACCATGGACTGGATGGATCAGGAACAGGAGCGGGGCATCACCATCACCGCCACCAGCACCACCTGCTACTGGAAAGACTTGCAGATCAATTTTATCGATACCCCGGGCCATATCGATTTCACCATCGAAGTCGAACGGTCCTTGCGGGTGCTCGATGGCGCCATCGCCATATTCAGTGCCGTCGATGGCGTGCAGCCCCAGAGTGAATCGGTGTGGCGGCAGGCGGACCGTTACCGGGTCCCGCGCATCTGTCTGATCAATAAAATGGATCGTGTCGGCGCCGATTTCCGCGCGGTGCTCGAACAGATGCAGAAGCGGCTTGAGGCCCGGCCGGTGTTGCTGCAACTGCCCATCGGCCTGGAGGGAAATTTTTCCGGGGTGGTGGACCTGATTCACGAGGTGGCGCTGACCTTCGACGAGTCCGATCAGGGAACGACCGTTCATCGCAGTCCGGTGCCGGAGGAGTTAGCCGCCGAAGTTGCTGCCGCCCGGGAAGCCCTGCTGGAAAGCGCGGCGGATTTTGATGATTCCATTCTGGCCGATTATATTGACGGGCGGGAGGTTTCCCCCGCACGCTTGGAGCAGGCCTTGCGGCCGGGCGTTCTGGCCGGCCGGATCTTTCCCGTGCTGCTCGGCTCGGCTTTGCGCAACAAGGGTATTCAACCGTTGCTTGACGGCGTCGGCACCTTTCTCCCCTCGCCCCTGGAGGCGGTGCCGGTTTTGGCCCGCACGCCGGACCAGGCGGCTGCGGAAATCCCGCTGGCGAGTGACCCCAAGGGGCCCCTTTGCGCCCTGGCGTTCAAGGTTCTTTCGGACGAGGGGCGCAAACTGAC
>JARRKW010000275.1:0-4173 GCA_037387645.1 Desulfuromonadaceae bacterium | reverse complement strand
GTTTGAGGTGTCCTCTTCATCAAAGGCAAAAGCATCAAGAGAGAGGCCTTCTTCCTGACTTTCCGAAGATTCCTCCGGAGAAGACGTTTCGGTTGTCTCGGGTTCGCCGAGCGCAGAGAGCTCTTCGGTTTCCGTCGTGGCGAAAAAGTCGTCCTCCCCGGCGGGGGGTTCGACAGCGGGGGACTCGGTCTCGGTTTCGAAGTCGGGAGTCTCCTCGGCTTCCTCGGTGGTTGCCGACGGCTGATCGTGATCCTCTTCGAGGAGCAGGAATTCGTCCTCCGGTTCAGGGCCGGCGGCTTCGTCCAGGGCGGCGTTGAACGCCTCGAAGCTGAGTTCGTCCTCCCCGGCGGGGGGTTCGACAGCGGGGGGCTCGGTCTCGGTTCCGAAGACGGAAGTCTCCTCGGCTTCTTCGGTGGTTGCCGACGGTTTTTCGCGGTCTTCCCCGGGCAACTGGAATTCGTCCGCCGATTGAGTTTCGGCGGGTTCGCCCGGAGGGGTAAGCTCTTCGGCGGCAAGGTCGTCGGCCGGAGTGGAGAGCTTGGTTTCCGCTTCGGGAGTCTCGGTGGAGAGGTCTAAATCTCCCCATAAGTCGCTCTGCTCGGCATCGGCGGCAACCGTGGCGGGCGAAGGTTTGGCAAGTTTGGGCAATTCGGTCAGGCCGAGGGCGCCCTCGTCAATGGCGCGGTTTTCGTGGTTGGATTCCGCAAAAGCTGTCGGCTCCCGCTCATCGTGCCCTGGAGTTTCTGCGCCGGGAGCCTTCCAGGGCGTAGCGGTCCCTTCAAGGTCCATCAGATTGAGGTCACCCCAGAGATCGTCATCTTCGGCGGGTGCTTCCGGTGCTTCCGGTGCTTCCGGTGCTTCCGATTTGGAAGCTGCCGTAACCGGTTCCTGGTCAGCTACCGGGTAAACGGGAAAAATATGGCGACACTTCGCGCAGCGAATTTTGATGCCTTCGGATTTTAGTTTGTTTTCCGAAAGTTTGAATCGGGTACTGCATTCGGGGCACTGGATGACCATGCGCTACTCTCCCTGTTAGGCAATCAAAGGCCCTGAATCAGATAAATTTCCGGTAGATGACGGTATTTTTCATCGAAGTCTAATCCGTATCCGACTATGAAGCCATCGTCCATGGAAATCCCAATATAATCCGCCTGAATCGAGCATTCACGATGGGCTTTTTTGTCGATTAGGGTGCAGATCTTAAGGGATTTGGGTTGACGCTGGAGTAGTCGATGATAGAGGGTTTCCAGTGTCAGGCCGCTGTCGATGATGTCTTCAACAATGATAACATCCCTCCCCTGAAGGGGGATTTCCAGGTCTTTGCGAAACTCGACGATCCCCGAAGAATGAGTTTCAGAACCATAACTGGCCAGACGAACAAAATCAATGATAACCGGTGAACGAATTTCCCGGACCAGATCCGCAATAAAAAGAAAGGACCCCTTTAGCACCGCCACCAGGATCGGTTCGGTATCTTGATAATCCTGGCTGATTTCCTGCCCGAGGCGCCGTACCTGCTGGGCAATGAAATCTTTGGGAAAAAGCAGTTGTAAATTACCTGACGACATGCAAGTTTGTCCTGAACATCTTGAGGGGGCCTCAAAGCTCTCGATATTCTATAAAGAAAGTTGGTTTATGTCAATTTTTTCAAGACTATACAAAGCCTTTACAAAGATCGGAGCAGGTATGCTATGCTCATTACCAAGAACCGGGCGGCAATCGGGCCTGGAAATTTACAGATATGGAGGATTACCGAACATGAAGCGCATGATTGTTGCTCTTTTAATCTCCTTGTTTTGTTTCGTGCCCCTCTCGATATTTGCCGCCGGTCCCCAAATCGATGCGGAGCAGACCGATTTTAATTTCGGGCAGATTGCCCAGGGGGAAAAGGTCAGTCACACGTTTCGTTTCCAGAACGCCGGTGATGAGCCTTTAATGGTCGACCGGGTACGCAGTTCCTGCGGCTGTACTGCGGCATTGTTGTCGGCCAAGATCGTCGCCGCCGGGGATGTGGCTGAAATACAGACCACCTTCGATTCGAGCCGCTTCAATGGTGCCGTCAAGAAAACCATTTACCTGTATGCCAATGATCCACACCAGCCCGTAACCGAGTTCCACATTCGCGGCACCGTCAACCCGGAAATTCTGATGACGCCCCATCGTTTGGATATTCAGGATCTGGTGGCCGGGGAGACCAGGGAAGTTGTGGTGCGGTTGACGAATCAGGGTACGCAGCCCCTGCAGCTTTCGAAGCTCAAGACGACCACGCCCGTGCTGGCCGCCGAACTTTCGGCCCAAAAGATTCCGGTTGGTGGCGAAGTCAGCCTCCATATCCGGGTGACCCCGAAAGAAGGGAGCAAGCGTTTGAGCGGCTATGTGCTGATGCGAACCAGCAGCAGCCATGTGCCGGATTTGCGCTTCCCTGTTTACGGCATGGTAACGACCCGTTGATGATGCTTGTGTAGCGCATACACTGCTTCCATGGGGACAGGGAGGAGCCTCCGTGACTTGGTGTCGCGGAGGTTTTTCTTTGGAGCACGTTTTTCGCGGCACCGGCCGGTCAGTTGAGAATGTTGGCCTGGAGGTCGAGATAGGCCCTGCGCACGTTGGTTCTGATGAACTGGTCGTAGCCACTGTAGGCGCCGTAGCGTGGCAGGGAAAACCCCTGCAGGGTTTCCTCCAGGCTGCTCCCCTGTTCCAGATAGCGGAGGACTTCCGTCATCATCTCCCGGAAAAAGGCTTTAAAGCGCGTCACCGCCCCGTTGTCGCTGACCGGGCCGAAACCGGGGATGACGATGTCGGCCTCCAGTTGTTCAATGAATTCAAGGGTCAGCAGCCAGTCCTCCATGTGACCGTCCCCCATGTAACCGATGGCATCCACGAAGACCAGGTCACTGGTGAAAACCGTTTGTTGTTTCGGAAAAAACACCAGAATGTCCTCTTCGGTGTGGCCCCGTCCCATGGTGGTGAGGACGACCGATTGATTGCCGAGGCGCAGGGTGAGACCGTCTCCGAAGAGGAAAAGCGGTTGGTTCAGCTCGTGAGTGATTTCACTTTCCATGGCCTTCCAGGTTTGCATGGAAACAAGCAGATCCACGTCCGGTGGAAAATCGAAATCGGCATAACTGTGACCGATATGGTGATGGGTAAGGATGAAATGACGCAGGGGTTTGTCCGTGACGGCGCGGATGGCTGTCATCAAATCACCGATGGTTTTGCTGGTCATGTGGGCACCGCCGGCGACGACATAGTCCGGGCCGACGGCGAAAAAGGCATTGGAGGCCCGCCAGGTCGGTTGCCGCTGCCGGGCGCTCGTGTTGTGGCGAGGTGGGGGCGGGAATTCGTGGTTTTTCGCGAATATTGAGGGCCTGGGCGGAGGAAGACGGTGTAGCGCCGAGGGATTCCAAAAAATCGGGATGGAGGGCGAAATCGCCGAGCGTCGATGGGGCGGGCGGGACCTGTCCGGAACCCGGTTTCGTTACCGGCTCCGATGCCGGTAAGCCGGTCGAGCGGATCGGCGACGGAACCAGGGCGATAATGCCGAGTTGTTTCAGCATGGCCCGACCATCATCCTTGTCCTGCAGCGTACAGAGGATGTTCTGCAGCCTGCGAAGGACCCGGGGATTGATGTCCTGCCGAGCAACGAGCTGTTCGCCGGGACGGAATTTCGCGCCGGGGGACGGTACCGGTTCGACCAGAGGGAAAAACTCGCCGGGAGGCTGGTTGGCCAGATAGCTGTCGCTGAGAACCGCCAGGTCGATCATGCGGTAGCGGTTGAGCCATTCGTGCAGCTTTTTTTCATTGCTGAAAACCTGCACCGAGACCTCTTCTGTGAGTTCCGCGGAGAGATAGGCGGCAAATTCAAGGACGACTTTCTCCGAGCCGAGGAAACTGTTGCTGCCGGGGACCAGGCCGAGATTGAGTTTGGCCTGAAGGGGCTGTGGCAGCAGAATCAGGAGCAACCAGAGGATGAGCAGATGACGCATCGGATCGATCCAGCGAAGATGGAAATGATATCCAATAAAGATGCCGGAGTATAGCAGCAACCCCGTCTGGAGAGCAAGTTTCGCGTAAGTTTGAACTTGCAATCCGCTGGAAGTTAGGGTATAAGTCCCAATTCCAAGCGCGATTAGCTCAGCTGGATAGAGCGCTGCCCTCCGGAGGCAGAGGTCG
>JARRKW010000274.1:0-3334 GCA_037387645.1 Desulfuromonadaceae bacterium | reverse complement strand
CTTCAATGTGGAGGTCATGCGGGCGGTGGCGGCGGCTGTCGGGATGCAGGTGGAGTTTCACCTGGCTCCCTGGAATGAGGTCAGGACGGCCCTGGAAGAGGGACGGATCGACGCCCTGGCCGGCATGTACTATTCCGATGAGCGCAGCCGGCTGGTGGATTTTTCCGTGCCCCATACCCTGGTTTCGGCCGGTCTTTTCGTTCGCGACGGTTCAAGAATTCATTCCCTGGAAGACCTGCAAGGAAAAGAGATCATCGCCCAGAAGGGGGATGTCATTGACGATTACCTGCGGCGGGAGAATTTTGCCGGCCGCATCATCGAGGTCGAGGATCCTGTCGATGAGCTCAGGCTGCTGGCTTCTGGAAAGCACGATTGTGCCCTGATGCCCTCCCGATTACAGGGAGAGTATTTCATCCGGGAGCTCGGGATTTCCGGTATCCGGGGGATGAATGTTGATCTCCCCCAACTGCACTACTGTTTTGCCGTGCGCAAGGGGAATGCCCCCCTGCGCTACCGTCTGGACGAGGGGCTGAACCTGCTCAAGTTGAACGGCAGCTACCAGGATATCTACGATAAATGGTTCGGTGTCTATGAACAGGGGCGATTGTGGCAGAACATCAGGTATTTTGTCCTGGCCCTGGTGGTCATCGTCGCTCTGTTGACGGCCAGTTCCATTTGGTCGTGGTTCCTGCGGCGGGAGGTGAGGAAGCGGACGGCGGAACTTAGGGAGAGCGAGGAGAAGTTCCGGGTGCTGGCCGAGACCTCGCCGGCGGCCATTTTCCTCTATCAGGAGGATAAATATGTCTATGTCAGTCCTTCTGCCATTTGGTTGACCGGCTATTCGGAGCGGGAATTCCTGGAGATGGACTTCTGGGATTTTGTTCATAAGGATTTTCGGGACATCATCAAGGAGCGCGGTTTGGCCAGGTTGCGGGGGGAGTCGGTTCCTTCCCAGTATGAAATCAAGATCGTGGCGAAAAACGGCGAGGAAAAATGGCTCTACATTTCGGCCGGACGGATCGTTTATCGGGGGAAGCCGGCCGGCATCGTGACCATGTTCGATGTCACCGACCGCAAGCGGGTGGAAGAGGAGCTGCAGCAGGCCTACGATGGTTTGGAGAAACAGGTTCAGGAACGAACGGCGGAACTGCGGCGCACCAACGCCCTGCTCGAGGAGGAGATCAATACGCGTAAGCGCACCGAACGGGTCATCACGGCGCGACTGCGTCTGCTCGAACACGCCACAACCCAGAGCCTGGACGAACTGTTGCAAGCCACCATTGACGAAGCGGAGGCTCTGACCGGCAGCGCCATCGGTTTTTACCACTTCCTTGAATCCGACCAGCAGACGATTTCACTGCAGAGCTGGTCCAGCAGGACCATGGCGGAGTTCTGCCGGGCCGAAGGCAGTGCTCTCCATAATGATCTGTCGGCGGCCGGGGTTTGGGTTGACTGTATCCGTGAGCGCCGGCCGATTATCCACAACGACTACGCCTCCCTTTCCCACCGCAAGGGGCTGCCCCCGGGGCACGCCGAGGTGATCCGGGAACTGGTTATGCCGGTTTTTCGCGGCGACAACATCGTCGCCATTATCGGGGTGGGGAACAAGCCCCATGATTATACTGCCGAGGACATCGAGGCGGTCTCCTTTCTGGCCGACCTCGCCTGGGAGATCGTCGAACGGAAGCAGACGGAGGAGCAGTTGCGTCTTTCCCAGTTCTGCCTCGACAAGGCCGGCATCGGGATCTATCAGACCGACGAGGACGGCACCATTTTCATGGTCAATGAACATGCCTGCAACAGTCTCGGCTATTCCAGGGAAGAACTCTGCGCCCTCACGGTTTCCGATATTGATCCGGACATAACCCCGGAGAAAATGCGGGATTTAAAGAGGAGGATAGTCAAACGAGGTTGGCTGACCCACTATACCACCCACAGGCGCAGGGATGGCAGTACCTTCCCCGTTGAAATCACCGCCAACAACCTCGTTTTTCGGGGGAAGGCCTACGGCATATCCTTTGTCAAGGATATCACCCAGCGCCAGCGGGCGGAGGAGGCCCTGCGGGAGAGCGAGTCCCGGGTCAGGCGGAAACTGGAGAGCATCCTTGATCCCGGCGGGGATATAAGCGAACTGGAACTTGCCGATATTATCGATGCACCGGGGATCCAGGCGCTCATGTACGACCTCTATCGCCACAGCGGTTTCAAGATGAGCATTATCGATCTTAAGGGTAAGGTGCTGGTGGATGTGGGGTGGCAGGAAATCTGCCTGAAATACCACCGTTGTTATCCGCGAACGCGTCAAGGGTGTCATGAAAGCAACACGGTGATGACCGAAGGGATACCGCCTGGAGAATTCAGGGAGTACCGCTGCAAAAACCTCATGCGGCACCTGGTGACGCCCATTATGGTCGGGGAAAGGCACATGGGGAATCTCTTCATGGGGCAGTTTTTCTATGAAGACGAAGAGCTGGACTACGATCTTTTCCGCGCCCAGGCCCGAGAGTTCGGTTTCCCCGAAGCAGAGTACCTGGCGGCCCTGGAGGCGGTCCCGCGCCACAGCGAGGATTTCGTGAACAATGGGAAAGCCTTCTTCCTGCGGTTCATCGACATGTTCTCCAAACTCAGCTACGGCAACATCAAGTTGGCGCGCCTGTTGGTCGAGCGTGACCGGTTGACGGAAAAACTCCGGGAAGCCAACCTGGTGGTGGAAAACAGTCCGGTGGTTCTGTTCCGCTGGGAGGGGAGCGACGAATGGCCGGTGGAGATGGTCTCGGGCAACGTCATCCAGTTCGGCTATGAGCCGGAAGAGTTTCTTTCCCGCGCCATCACCTATGCTTCCATCATTCACCCGGCAGATCTGGAGCGGGTGACCCGGGAGGTCCACCATGTCCGCGATGGCGGGGGCGATCTGTTGCGGCTGGAGTACCGCATCCTGACCAAGGGAGGGGATGTTCGCTGGGTCAATGAGGTTACCCATCTGGAACGGGATTTCGCAGGCGGCGTCAAGACCTTCGAGGGGGTCGTTATTGACATCACCGAACGGAAAATGGCTGAGGAGAAGCTCCGGGAAAACCTGCAATTGCTTCAGGCCATGGCAAAAAACGCCCCCATCGTGCTTTACGGCATAAACGGGGACGGTGTATTCACCCTGTCGGAAGGGAAAGGTCTGGCGGGAATGGGCTTGAAGCCGGGAGAAGTTGTGGGCAGATCCCTCTTCGATGTCTATCGCGGCATGCCGGAAGCCTTGAAAAACCTGCGCCGGGCTCTTGCGGGAGAAGCTTTTATTGCGCCCTTACAAGCCGGTGACCGCATCTACGACGTCTATCATGAA
>JARRKW010000273.1:0-3339 GCA_037387645.1 Desulfuromonadaceae bacterium | reverse complement strand
GGTCCGGCATATCCGCGACAAAGGGGCCCAGACCGGGATTATTTCGTCCATCGACGACAATCCGGAGCGCCTGGTGGAAAAAGCCCGCCAGGCGCCCTCCATTGTCGGTCGCGACCTGGTGCAGGAGGTCACCTGCCAACAGCCTTATGAATGGAAGGAAGGGCTTTGGGAACTCGGCCGTGGGTATGCTCAGCGTACCGAGCCGGGCCGCTTCAAGGTCGTGGCCTATGATTTCGGCATCAAACGCAATATTCTGCGGCATCTGACCCATCTGGGCTGTGAGGTGGTGGTGGTTCCCGCCACCACTTCCGCCGAAGAAGTGCTGGCCCTCAACCCGGACGGGGTTTTCCTCAGCAACGGCCCGGGCGATCCGGAACCGATTCATTATGCCCAGGACAATATTCGGAAAATTCTCGGCAAAAAACCGATTTTCGGCATCTGCCTCGGCCACCAGTTGCTCAGCCTGGCTCTCGGCGGCAAAACCTATAAACTCAAATTCGGTCATCGCGGCGGCAACCAACCGGTATTGCAGGGGAACCAGCATGATGTGGAAATTACTTCCCAGAATCATGGGTTCGCCGTGGATGCCGCTTCCATCACCGACCAGGCCGTACTAACCCACATCAACCTGAACGATAATACCGTTGAGGGGATCAACCATAAGACCCTGCCGGCCTTTTCGGTTCAGTATCATCCGGAGGCCTCACCGGGGCCCCATGATGCCCGTTATCTGTTCGACCGCTTTATCGCAATGATGGAACAAGCTAAAAGCCAGTGATTTCATGATTGGCAACAGGCCTAGCTTTTAACCAATCACCGATCACTAATCACGGAATACACATATGCCTAAACGCACAGATATAAAGAAGATTCTCATCGTTGGCGCCGGTCCCATTATCATCGGCCAGGCCTGCGAATTCGATTATTCGGGGACCCAGGCCTGCAAGGCTTTGAAGGAGGAAGGGTATGAGGTTGTCCTGTTGAACTCCAACCCGGCCACCATCATGACCGATCCGGGTTTTGCCGACCGCACCTATATAGAACCGGTTACGCCGGAGGTTCTGGCCAAGATTATCGAGAAAGAACGTCCCGACGCCCTGCTGCCGACCCTCGGTGGGCAGACCGCCCTCAATACCGCCGTGGCGGTGGCCAAGGACGGCACCCTGGACAAATTCGGGGTCGAGCTCATCGGCGCCAAACTGCCAGCCATCGAAATGGCCGAAGACCGGACCCTGTTCAAACAGGCCATGGAACGCATCGGGGTTGCGGTTCCCCGCTCGGGTCTGGCGCACAGCTACAAAGAAGCCATGGAGGTTATCGAACATGTCGGCTTTCCTGCGATAATCCGACCTTCCTTCACCCTGGGCGGCACCGGCGGCGGCATCGCCTATAATCGGGAAGAATACGAAACCATGGCCATGGCGGGCATCGATGCCTCGCCCAGTAATGAAATTCTGGTTGAGGAATCGGTCATCGGCTGGAAAGAGTTCGAACTGGAGGTCATGCGGGATCTGGCCGACAACGTCGTCATCATCTGTTCCATTGAAAACTTTGACCCCATGGGGGTTCACACTGGGGATTCCATCACCGTGGCTCCGGCCCAGACCCTGACCGACAAGGAATACCAGATCCTGCGCGATGCCTCGTTGCGCATCATCCGGGAAATCGGAGTCGAAACCGGGGGCTCCAATATCCAGTTCGGCATTTGTCCCAAAACCGGTCGACTGGTGGTCATCGAAATGAATCCCCGGGTTTCCCGGTCCTCGGCCCTGGCGTCCAAGGCCACCGGATTTCCCATCGCCAAGATTGCCGCCAAACTGTCCGTCGGCTACACCCTGGATGAAATTCCCAACGACATCACCAAGGAGACCTATGCCTCCTTTGAACCGACCATCGACTATGTGGTCACCAAAATCCCCCGCTTTACCTTTGAAAAATTTCCCAAGGCCGATGCCACCCTCACCACCCAGATGAAATCCGTAGGGGAGGTCATGTCCATCGGCCGAACGTTCAAGGAAAGTTTTCAGAAGGCCCTGCGTTCCTTGGAAATCGGCTCCCATGGGTTTGAGAGTCGACTGTTCAAAGCGCCGGAGAACAGTCGGCGAGCCCTGTCGGAAAGTGAACTGGAACTGCTGCGCGGCAAGTTGCGCATTCCCAACTGGGAACGTCCCTGGTACATCGGTGACGCCTTCCGGGCTGGCTTCAGCATCGAACAGGTTCGGGAGCTGACCCAGATCGATCCCTGGTTCCTGTTTCATCTCCGCCAAATCATCCTTATGGAAGAACGGCTGTGCACCAATGATCTGGCAGGGCAGAAAAACCGTCCCGAGTTTGCCGCCCAGTTGCTGGAAGCCAAACAGGCCGGTTTCTCCGACAAACGTCTTGCTTATTTGTGGAAGACCGGCGAGGAAGAGGTGCGGCGGCTGCGGCGGCAATTGGCCGTCCGCCCGGTTTTCAAACGGGTCGATACCTGCGGCGCCGAATTCGAGGCCTATACGCCTTATCTCTATTCAACCTATGAAACCGAATGCGAAGCCAGTCCCAGTGACCGGAAGAAAATCATGATTCTCGGTGGCGGTCCCAACCGCATCGGTCAGGGGATTGAATTCGACTACTGTTGTGTACATGGGGTTTTCGCTTTGGGCGAGGACGGTTTTGAGACCATCATGGTCAACTGCAACCCGGAAACCGTTTCCACCGACTACGATACGTCGGATCGACTCTATTTCGAACCCCTGACCCTGGAGGATGTTCTCGAGATCGTGGAGATCGAAAAACCAACCGGTGTCATCGTTCAGTTCGGCGGTCAGACCCCGTTGAAGCTGGCCGTGGCCCTGGAAAAAGCCGGTGTGCCCATTATCGGTACTTCACCCGACGCCATCGACCGGGCGGAAGACCGGGAACGTTTCCAGCTACTGCTGCATAAACTCGGGCTGAAACAGCCGGAAAATGGCCTGGCCCGTTCCTTTGAGGAAGCCGAACGGGTGGCCGAGCGCATTAGTTATCCCGTAGTGGTGCGTCCCTCCTATGTCCTCGGTGGGCGTGCCATGGAGATCGTTTATGATCTCGATCAGCTGCGCAATTACATGAAATACGCGGTGGAAGCGTCCCCCGAACACCCCATTCTCATTGACAAGTTCCTCGACGCGGCCACCGAGGTCGACGTGGATGCCCTCTGTGATGGGACCGATGTGGTTATCGGCGGTATCATGCAGCATATCGAGGAAGCCGGCATCCATTCCGGAGACTCGGCCTGTTCCCTGCCGCCGTATTCCCTCGACCCGGCCATCGTGGACGAAATCAGGCGGCAAACCGTGGCCCTGGCTCTGGAGCTCAATG
>JARRKW010000272.1:0-5707 GCA_037387645.1 Desulfuromonadaceae bacterium | reverse complement strand
GGCATTACCATGCAGACTGGCCCGGAGTTGGAAATTTTGGGTGGAAATTTAGAAAACAACACATCATGGCTCTGTGCCAGGTTTTTAAGAATTTCACAGAAAATTTAGCAAATTTCAAAAAACGGCACCAGATATGGATTTACCTGAATCAAAAAGACGCAGGGCAAGACGCTGTGTTCTTTCATACCCCAAACCCAAATGATGATAATTTTCCAATAACATTTGAAGATGTAGATTGGGGCAATCAAATTATTGAAAGTTTCTTTTCGGAATTATTGCCGGGTTATTTGTTCCGTTGCGGGAAAAGTATTTGGATGGGAGCAAATATTTTCTTCATATATTCCCCAGGCATCGGAGAACCTCTTGAATGATAACAAACTGAAATCACGCAACAATTTAATTCAGCGGATGGCGTAATCATCGGCGGTGCTAGGCGCGGCAAGGTCATCGGCGCCACCGCTTATCAACACGTTGTGCTGCAAAAATTGAAATAAAACCTCACTCGAACTTATGGGGTGCAAAATGACCGATTTGACCAAATCACAAAAAAAGCATCTTCGGCAACTTGCAGGTCAGTGCTATGAAAAAGAAATGTCCATTGCGCTTGAAGCGCTCTACGAAGATTTTAAAAAATGGAAAAATTCGGAAATAACCCCATGGGATTTAACCGAAATAATCCATGAACACCATGACAAAACGGCAAGAGACCTCTGGAAAACTTACGTGCAAATGAATGACCCGAGCCTTGCGGTTTCAATTGCCCTGGCAAAAGGCATAATTACAATCGAAGACGTTCCAGAAAATTGTAGAGCGCTGGTCGAAAGAATGGCCGAGGCCCACGAACTTCTACGGGGGAAAAGCAGCACAAGATAATCAACGCGGACGGGAAATGCGTCTGTGCAATTTTGAAAACTTCGGCGGCGTTCGAGCAGTTCGCCGCCCGCTGGTTATCATGAACCGTTATGTGTAAAAAATAAGAAAGAAGAATAAATCATGAAAAATACATTTCTTCTTATAGATTACGAAAATATTCAAAAAGTGGATCTGTCTGGGTTAAAAGGCGATTTTAAAATTAAAATATTTGTAGGTTTTTCGCAGAAGAACATTCCATTTGAGTTAGTCCAGCAATCTCAAAATCTCGGAGATAAACTTGAGTGGGTAAAAATTGACGGGAACGGAAATAATGCCCTTGATTTTCATGTTGCATTTTACATAGGCAAACTATTCCAGGAACAAAGCAAATCAAGTTTTATAATTTTGTCCAAAGATAAAGGTTTCGATCCACTTGTTAAACACATAAACAGGTTGAATGGTATTTGCCGCAGAATAAATAGCATTCTTGAAATATCAGAAAAAACAGAAAATCATCCCAGCGAAAAAAATTTGACAAGAGTTATAGAACTACTATCAAAAGTTGAAAAGAACAAAAGACCTAGAAAAAGGAGCACTCTAAAGCAACATATTTCCTCCCTGTTTCAAAAAAAGTTAGACGATCAAGAAATAGAAGAAATATTAGATCGTTTATTTATTCAAAATATGGTCTCTGAAATAAACAACAAATTGACATATGACTTTTGATTTTCATAAGAAATCTAAAACTACACATATATCAAGGCGTTCAACGCGGACAATGTTTGCAGCGGGGCATTTGCTCCGCAAATTATACGCCCCGCTACAAACCACTTCGCCGGCAGTCCGGCTCCGTTCTGCCGGTTAACTTGGCGTTAGCTGCCAGGAATGCAAAAGGAGATTAAAATGAGGTTTTTGACTATTTTATTTATCATCTTTCTGACTTTTCCATCATTCTCTTTTGCTGCCGATCGCAGTGACAATGATGCAAACTATAATGGTTTCGAAAAGCGATATGATGAATTGAAGTCAGAAATCTATGAAATGAAATATAATCTTCGTCAACAAATCCGTGACCAGCAAAAAATAATCAAAGACCAAGATGACACAATTATAGATCTTAGATTGAAAGTGAAAGATTTAGAGAGTCAAATTTTTCAAACGACACAGAGTTTAAGAAATCTCGAACTTGAAGTATGGGATTTAAAAGAGTCCTCTAACAAAAAAATGAAGACGAACGAACAATAGCTGGGCGCTCCCCGAAAGGCAAATTTTCAGTGGTTCTCGTGCCATCGGACGTCGCCGCTTATCTAAATTCCGTTAGGCCAAATATATGAAGGGCAAAATGATAAAAGAGGACCGGAGGGGATGTCCCTTACCTTTCCCTATTTGATTCTTTAGTTTGCCGAAGGATGTGTTGTTGCTTCCCAACCATTAGGCATCAAAGGCATTAAATCAATATGAAAAACAATCCCCAGAAAACTTCATTCCATCTGACACGCTTGCTTTGCCAGCTCGTCCTGTGTTTATCCGCCTTACAACTATCCGCATGGGGCCAACCGGATGAGGGGCCGGGCTCGCGTTGGCAGCGCTTTAAGCAAATCCGCGAAACGCAACGGGCGAACAGGGAGGCCACTGTCAGCGAGGAATCGTTGGGGGCCAAGACGGAGAACATCCATGTTGACGCGTTTGGTGGGCGTGAAATCCTGGTCTACGTCCCCTCGTCCTTGCCGACAAAAGGGCAGCGCGCATTACTCGTGGCACTGCACGGTGGCGGCGGCAATGCTGAATTCATGCGCGACCACCTGAAAATCGACGGCGTGGCTGAACAAAATGGTTTTATTGTTGCTTATCTCAATGGCTCGGCAGCCATGCGTATCGGGGGTGACAAGCTCAAGGCCTGGAATGCCGGAAGCGGTTGTTGTGGCCGGCCGTATAGGCAAAAGGTTGACGATATCGACTATATCACGGGTGCTGTGGGATACCTGCAACGGAAGTATGGCGTCCCCCCGGAGCGTAGCTTTGGTATCGGTCACTCCAACGGGGCCATGATGATGCAGACCCTGTCTTGCCAGACCGACCTATTCAGAAAGGTTGCCTCTCTGGCGGGCACGCTGATGAGTGAAGTGCCTTCCTGTCCGGCGGCGCATGACCACACGATTTGCAACTATCACGGCGAAGACGACCAGAACGTACCGATTGCTGGTGGCTTCGGCACCAAGGGCGTGACCAACATCGATTTTACCTCGCAAGCCCAGGCAAAGTCGCTTTTTGAAAATGCGGGCGGTCACTATTACCTGCATGTGCTTCCAGGGGCTGACCACTCGATCGAGCATTTAAGTTTGGCCTCATAGGAGAGCGTGTTGCACAAGACCTCGGCCTGGTGTCAGGACATTAAATTGCGAGCCCAACGAATCAATCCAGCCGCCGCCTTCGGCGCGGCTGATTTCGACGTATTCGCGTGTAGATGCTTACAACGCCAGGGAAGACGCTACCCAAGAACAAAACCTTCTTCTTGAAGGAGTTCCTTGGATCTCAGGGAGACATCTTAGATCCTTGGCCCGACGGCAAGGACGCCATCGCCTTGGAACGCTACCAAACATGCGCTGAGGAGTTGCATACGCTTCTGACAGAAGGCATGGATCGCATTGTTAAAACACTAGAGGTTTGACGACCGACCGCATAATGTTCAAAAATCATGCTACTATCCTTGCTTGACATATTGGCCTTTTCATTTATCTTTGAACCCTTGGCATATTTAATAATTCCAAGCTTTTATGGAAACCTGTCAGCAACCGGCAGGTGCTTTCAAGTCGTTGGGATCCTCTCTTTTCTGATATCAATAACATTTCTGCTTCAATCATTCGCTTCTGGCGTCAAATCAGTTCTTCTGTTCTTTTTGTTCTTTGGAATTAGCTATATATCCGGGATTGTCTGTTTGAACCTTGACCCCGAAAGGGATAAAAAGAAAGAAAAAATATGAACCCGGAAACGTACCAAGCCCTACTGGACACAAGCAAAAGTCCTATCGTATTTGTCGACAACGATCATGTCATCCGCTACCTGAATCAGGCGGCCAAAATCCGCTACTTAAAAAACCGGGGCTACCCGGAGTTGGTGGGTAAATCCCTGTTCGACTGTCACAATGAGCAGTCGGAGAAGCAGACCAGGGAAATTCACCGCCGGCTGCTGGCCGGCGAGGACGAAATTTTCCTGAAAGTCACCAGGGACAATGAAAAAATCACCGTCGTTGCGGTCAGGGATACTGCCGGGCAGCTGTTGGGTTATTACGAACGCTTTGAAGCCATGCCGGGAACTGTCCCCCTCCAGGGTTGAGGTTCCAACAATCCACAGCCCGATTCATTTCGCCGGCAAAAAACAGCGCCCCCCGGAGTCGCAAGCGGTCCGGGGGGCGCTGTTTTTCTTTGCGCAACGGGCGGGATCCGTTAAGTTCGACGATCTTGCCGTTCTGGATCTGCAGCACGAACAGGGGTTTGTAGGCATCCCCAGCCAGGGTGAAGGTGGTGTCGCCGGAGACCCCGGGATAGTTTTGCAGCAGCAACAGGTTCTGCTGCAACTGCTGCCGACTCATGCTGTTCGAGCGTTGCAGCTGCTGCAGCAGAATACTGGCCACATCGTACCCCTGGGCTTCGAGGATGCTCGGTTCTTCGCCATATTTGTCGCGGTAGGCAGCGACAAACTGCTGAATGAGCGGATTCCTGCTGTCCCGGTAAAATCCGTCGACGAAGATGGCGTTTTGCAGATAACGCCCGGTGCTGCGCAGCAGATCGGCGGAATTCCAGCCATTGATGCCCAGCAACTGGACATCCTCAATGCCGTAGAAGATCAACTGGGGCGCAATCATGCTGATCTTGTCGGCATAGTCCGGAATAAACAGGGCCTGGAAGGGCGGCGGGACCTCCTCCTCTTCCTCCTCCCCGAGCACCTCATCGGCGTCCTCCGGGGTTTCTTCGACATCCGGGAGATTGGGGTCTTCGCCATTGAGCAGCTTGATCTGATAGCGATAATCGGTATCTTTTTCGCTGTACATCTCGGTGGCGATGATCTGCCCGCCCCGGGTCTGCACTTCCTGGATGAACAGCTCGGCCATCTCATAGCCGAGCTTGTTTTCCGGATGGAGAATGCCGAAGGTGGTCAGCCCCAGGCATTCCATGGCATAGCTGACCAGGGCCTGAACCTGCTGCCGGCTGGTCAGGGAATCGCGGAAGATGTAAGAGCCCATCTCCGGCAGGCCCTCCCGCGGCGAGAGGGAAAACAACGGCAGCCGGTAACGTTGCGCCTCTTCCGCCGCCGAAACCGAAGCCCCGCCGGTAAGGGGACCGGCAATGGCCAGGACGTTGGGATTGGCGGCGAATTCCCCGACAATCCGGACGCTTTCCTCGGCGGAAGCTCCGGTGTCGCGAAATATCAGGCGAATGGGACTGGCATTGCGGTTGTGCTCTTCCGCCGCCAGCTCCATGCCCCGCTGCACTAGCTGTCCGAAGGTGGCGTAACGGCCCGAGAGGGGCAGCATCACGCCGATGCTGCGTTGCTGAACCGGAAAATAGTCCAACTGCTCGCCCAGGGCCATGGCGTCGGCCAGATAGGGAAAGGGCGCCGGGTCCGTCAGCACCAGGGTCAGCAGCCGCCGCGCCTCCTGCGGATCCTGCCGCTTTACCGCCTGCTCGGCCTGCTGCAGCAGGGCATCCCGGCCAATGGCCGTGCCCTGGAACATAAAGGCGGCCTCGGCCAGCTCCGGTGGGGTAAGTTTTTCGCGAAGCAGGGTGTGGGCAAGCTGATACGATGGGTTGGCGCCCGGCGGGACGCCGCGCTGAACACAGGCCAACGCCTCAAGATA
>JARRKW010000271.1:0-4989 GCA_037387645.1 Desulfuromonadaceae bacterium | reverse complement strand
AGGATAAAAGACCAGAGTTCCGTCGTGCCAAACGCCAGTGGCGCGCCGATGAGCATGGCCATGAAGAGAATCATGAGGAGTCTGGAATTTTTTACGCTCAGATCACTCGATTCATTGTGCATCGTGGTACCCCCGGAAGAACAGCTCGAATGCCAAACCATCGATATCACTCGAACGACTAAAGCAAATAGATATATGGATACGAAAAAATCGGCTGCCGTGCATAGTTTATGAATAGTTAAACCGACGCCCAAAGTACAACCGCTCAGCTCAGCGCAGGGTTTATTCAATAAGTAATTGCCGTTACCGTCCCAAGGTGTTCAATCAGCAAGCTCCCGACCGGCCAAAACTGCCGCCGGGTGATCCAGCACCAGTTTCAAGGCGGCTTTCTTACCGATCACCTGCGCCGCTTCCGCCACTGCCTGGGAAAGCCCGGGCCGCCGCCGCTGACTGGAATGGGCATCACTGGCAAGAAAATGAGCCTGCTTTCGCCGCAATATATGGAGCGCACACTCCCTGGCATCAGCGCCGAAACCACCGGTCAGGCTGTCAGCAGTCAACTGCACCAACGCTCCCGCCTCGACCAGATCAAACAGCAACTGAGGTTGACGCATAAAGCTCGGATTTCGTTCCGGATGGGTAATAATCGGTTTGAGCCCGGCCATAATGGCATTGAAAACCAGCTGACCGGCATTTTGCGGGACATGACTATGGGGAAATTCAAACAGCAGATAGGGCGTGGTATTGAGGGTAAAGGGCGCCAGTTGGGTCGGCTCCAACAGAGCGCTGACATCGGCCCCCGGCAGAATGTTCAATGGAATTTGCGCTGCCTGCAAAGCCTGGCGAAAGGTCTCGACCTGTCCGGGGATACGCTCGGCTGGATAGGGCAACTCCTTGACATGGGGGGTTGCCACGATTGTATCGACACCATCCGCCACTGCCATCCTCGCCATCTCCAGGGACTCGGCCAGATGAGCCGGGCCATCGTCAATGGCAGGCAGGATGTGACAATGCAGATCGATCATGCTTCCGACGCACTTTCACTATAGTTGCCATATCCATAATGGTAATAATAGCCACTCCGATCAGCATCAAACTCATTCAAAACCAGGCCGAGAATGGTGGCATTGACATCGGTCAAGGCCTTCAGGGAACGCCCGGCCATTTCGTAGGTCGTCTGGCGGGAACGGGTGACCACCACCGCGCCGTCAAAAAGTCGACTCAAAATCAGGGGGTCGGTAACGGAAAGCAGCGGGGGAGAATCACAGATGATAAGATCGTATCGCGTCTCCAGGGTATCCAGCAGTTTGGCCATCCGGTCGCCGCTCAGAAGTTCGGACGGATTGGGCGGAATTGGCCCGGATGAGATGATGCTGAGGGTGGCAAGCGGTCCCTTTTGCAGGATATCCCCTTCCGTCGCCCCGGCCAGGTAGGTGCTGAGGCCTTTGCCGTTGCCGAGGTCGAAAACCTTGTGAACCCGCGGTTTGCGCAAATCGGCATCGATGAGCAGAACGCGTTTGTCCGATTGGGCAAAAGCCAGGGCCAGATTAACCGAGGTGGCGGTCTTGCCTTCGCCCGGGCCGCTGCTGGTGACCAGAATCTTCCGGGGCGGCTGATAGGCAGAAGCAAGCATCAGGGAGGTACGAGCGACCACCCCCAACACGCCAACCCCCAGAGTCTGTTCCAGCTCTTCGGGATTTTTCACCGTATTGTCGAGATACTCGATAAAAAAGGCCAGACCGATGCCGCCGAAAACTCCCACCAGAAGCCCCAGCAGCAGATTCACACCCTTTCTCGGCTTGGCCGGGGCTTCGGGAAACATGGCCCTTTCGACAATCCAGAGGTTGACCGGTTGGGTTTCTCCGACAATGCTCTGTTCCTTGATCTTGAGCATCAGAGCGTCATAGAGTTGCCGATTGGTGTCCGCTTCCCGTTTCAGCGATCCATATTGGATATATTTCTCGTTGAGGGTCTGGGCCTCGGACTTGGTCTTCTCCAACTGGCTCCGCAGGCTGCGCTCGGTGGACTGACTCAGTTCGAATTCGTTGCGGATGGAGGCAACAATCCGGGCGATTTCCTGAATGCGTTTTTCCCGCAACACCGTGAGATCGCCCCGTGATTTGATCATCAGGGGGTGTTTTTCCCCGTACTTCCGCGACATTTCCATAATCTGCTGTTCAGCCGTCAGAATCTGCGAACGAATGGTCTGCAATGCTCCGTCCGAGGCAATGGTCGGTATGGATTCTGCAGCATCGGGATTGTCGGCAACCCGGCGCACCTTCGCATAAAGGGCTTCAAATTCCTTGCGCTTCGCCTCGGCCCGCACCAGCTGGGTACTGATCTCAGAAAGTCGCTGGGGTACCACCGTCAAACGATCTTCGAGGGTAACGATGTCGTTTTCCCGCATATTCTGCTGCATATTGACTTCGGCCGATTCAAGTTTTTTGCGCTCTTCCTCGGCCTTGCGGGTCATCCACTCCATGGTCTGACGGGTGGATTCCATTTTCATTTCGAGGGTGACCTCGATAAACGCCTTGGCCACGGTGTTGGGAATCAAGGCGGCCAGTTCCGGATTGGGCGATAGATAGCTGATGATGATAATCCGGCTTTCTTTCACCGGGGCCACGGAAATGTCCGCACTGATGGACTCCGCGATACGCTCGGCCAGACTTTTTTCCTCACGGCCACTCAACCCGCCGGCGGACTCCTCCCCGCCGGAAAACATTCCCTGAAGGGATTGTTTCACACCGCGCAGCCAACCGGTCAACATGGCACCGAACCCCGGCGATTCGTCCTGGGGAAAATAGGTCGCGTATTTTTCTTCCAGGGAAAGCAGTTTGACCACCTTGAGAGCCACTGCCTGACTCTTGATCAATTGCACCTGGGTTTCATAAAACTCGGGATCGTAGGGACGATAGTAGTAACGATTGGTCAGATCATTAGGTTCGACTTTTTCGATCAGCACCTTGACCGAGCCCTGATAGAGGGGCGTGGCCGAAAAGGTGAACAACATGACGGCAACCAGAACCGACAGAAAAACGGTAACAACCGTTCCCCGCCGTTTTTGGATTACCCGCAGATAATCCCGCAAGTGGATTTCTTCGTTATGAATCGCCATAGCTACCCGTTAAAGATGGGGATTTAGGAAAAATTTCCGGTTTTTTCACTTAGAAAAAACTCTCGGGAACAACAATGACATCGTCGGGAAGAATGGGAAAATGCATGGGAACATTCTCCAGCACATGTTCCGTTCCCTCCTGTTTGCGGATCACCCGAACCTTGCTTTTCGCCGCAATATTGGTGAAACCACCGGCCATGGATATGGCTTTGATCAGGGTGGTCCCCTCCACAATTTTGTAGGTATCCGGTTTTTTGACCTCACCGGTCACGTAAAACATGCCGGCCTTGGCTACGAAAACGCTGTCTCCATCCATAATGCGCACATCAAGGGAACCGTCATTCTGTACCGAAATGCTACGAAGATCGACGGTGAGCACCGACTCCTCGCTGCCCTTACGTTTAATGGTCACCGTCTCACCGGCATCCTTGGTCAGGCCCCCGGCTTTGGAAATCAGTTCGAGCAAAGTGGTCGGCCCGCTTAACTCATACAGGCCCGGGGTCGCAATACAACCCACGATCACGGCTTTTTTACTTCTAAACTCTTCTATGAATACGGAGACTTGGGGATTAACCAGATAACCGTCCGCCAAACTTTCGGCGATATGATCGGCGACCTGGGAAACGGTCATGCCACCGATCTGCAACTGACCGACCAGAGGAAAAAGAATGGTTCCATCACTGGCGACCCGAACCGTTCCGGCCAAATCCGGGTTGTCATATACCGTGACCTTGAGGACATCCCCGCCGCCAACCCGATAATCACTGCTGTCCGCCCAGGCAATCATGACGAAGCAAGTCAGTGACAAGAACACGAACAGGAAGACAGATAAAAAACCGGTTTTTTTCATACCCCTATAGCTCTCCATCTCGGCTAAAAAGACACCCATCCATTACAGCAAATTCCGTGCCCTCCCCCGTTTCGACTTTTTACATTATGTCATGGAAATTAATCGGAAAAACCCTGGGCTGGAGGGCCAAAAACAATGGCGGTTTTCAGCTCGCGCCAGGCAAGGGGTGTTGTTCATAACAAAACTGACGGATCGGTGCAGCCCAACCTGTACGAGCACGTTGGCGGGAGAAAACAGCGGTGGTTGATTTTACGGAACGTTCCGAAAGCGACTCTCTTTCGCCTTTTAACAGAATGTTGAGAAACAGTCTGTTAAAAGGCGAGGGTGGCATTCCCGTAAACCGTATTGCTTTCGTAATCGAAGGTGCTGAAATTGGAATTACGATCACTATAAACATAGCCTACCCCAAGGTTCAGCCATTCCCGGGGAGAATAGCCAAAGACCAGGTCAACGCTGTAGTAGTCGTCCCGGCGACGGTCGGTCTGGGTTCCGATGGTCAAGTCCTTGTTATAGCGGTCGTGAATGTAGGTCGCCTTGATCGATGCAGTCAGCTTGGCGGTGAGGTTCTGCGTATAGCCGAGCTGAAAATTGTCCGAAAGAACCCCCTGGGTGGTTTCCAGATCGGTCTCCTCGGTTCGACGCGATACCTTGCAATACATGGACGTCTTGCGGGTGAAGCGGTGATCAACCTGGACTTCGAGAATCAGATCATTGCGATTACTCGCCC
Organism: Desulfuromonadaceae bacterium; assembly: GCA_037387645.1. GTDB lineage: Bacteria > Desulfobacterota > Desulfuromonadia > Desulfuromonadales > Trichloromonadaceae > Trichloromonas. The sequence continues at coordinate 294 of JARRKW010000271.1, read as the reverse complement.
CCCGGCGATCAAAATCCTTTACCCCATAGCCGACCTTGATGCGCCCCCTCGATTTAGCCGTCACCTTCCAATCCAGGCCGCCGAAATAATGCTGTTCCTTGCTGTCACTGAGGATGTTCTGATCATAATCGACATCGACGTATTCATATTCGACAAAAACCGAGGTCTTGGGCAATACTTTATAAAAGGCATAGAGCGCAAAGGCATTGTCGCTACGCTCCCGGAAAACATTGCGATCGGATTCGTACTTCAGTTTGAAGTACGAATAGTCCGCACGCAATTTGAACTTGGGAC
>JARRKW010000270.1:0-3351 GCA_037387645.1 Desulfuromonadaceae bacterium | reverse complement strand
CCCTATTTCATCGAAAAACGTGCCCCGATTTCCAACGCCCGCAGCCTGATGGAATACCAGTGCCAGCTCATCGGCAGCCTCGACGACCAGTATCATTTCATCCTCGGGGTCACCGTGCCGGTGACCTCCCTCTGCCCCTGCTCCCGGGAAATCAGCGACCGGGGCGCCCACAACCAGCGCAGCGCCGTCAGCGTTCAGATCCGTTACCGCGAACATATCTGGCTGGAAGACCTCATCGAGTGGATCGAACAGTGCGGCAGCGCTCCGGTCTATTCCCTACTCAAGCGCGAGGACGAAAAAGCGGTCACCGAACAGGCCTACGACCATCCCATGTTCGTGGAGGACATCGTGCGGGCCGTCACCGAAAAACTGAAAAGCATCGAGAATATCGAGTGGTTTCGCATCGAGTGCGAAAATTTTGAATCCATCCATAACCATTCGGCCTACGCCCTGGTCGAACAACAGCGCTAGCCGGAACGCCTTGTGGATAATTCTGTGGAAATAGTGGACAACTGTGCGGTGTCCCAATCCGGAGCGGGAGCGGGCCTCGGCCTGTTTGCCAAGGAGCCGTTCCCGGGCCGGGTCAAAACCCGCCTTTGCCCACCCCTTTCCCCCACGGAAGCCGCCGCCCTCTATGCCGCCTGCCTGCAGGAAACGGTGGCGACCCTGAACGGGGGCCCCTTTGCCCTGACCCTCTTCTTCTCCGGTCGGGAGGACTTCTTCCGGACAAACTTTCCCGAGCTGAAACGGGTCCCGCAAACCGAGGGCGACCTCGGCCGCCGGCTGGAACAAGCCCTGGCCGGCCTGTTCGCGCAGGGCCATGAAACCGCGGCGCTGATCGGCTCGGACAGCCCCGACCTCCCCCTCGCCCGGGTCGAGGCCGCCCTGGCCGCTCTGAACAGGGTCGATTGCGTCACCATCCCCGCCGCCGACGGCGGTTATGTGCTCATCGGCACGCGCCGGAACCGGCCGGAACTCTTTCGAAACATGCCCTGGAGCACCCCCCGGCTACTGGCAGCGACCCGGCAACGCGCCGTTTCCCTGGGACTCTCCTACCATGAGCTGTCCCCCTGGGAAGACATCGATGACCTGCCGTCCCTGCAACGGCTGTTGCAGCGCTCCCCCCATTGCGCTACGGCCCGCTTCGCGCGCTCCCGAATCGCCCGCCACATCCAGCCGGATGAGCCCTGAGCGTTTGTAACGAAACCGATCTGCGAACGCTCTGACCGTTGCGCCGAACGCGGCGGCAGAGCTATACTCCGACCGAACCTCCTTGTCTCTGCCGCTCTCGAGACACCGCCATGCCAGCAACCTTAACCGTTGGAACCACTTTGACCGAACTGGAATATATCGAGGAAATATTTGCCCTGCCCGATGGCGCCGAACGGGAACTGCGCTTCCGCCGGGATCCGGCCCTGAAACAGCTGCTGCCGGAACTCTATCGTCTGGACGGCATTCCCCAGTCCCCTTTTTACCACCCGGAAGGGGATGTGCTGACCCATACCCTGCTGGCCATCCGGCACCTGCCGCCCAATCCCGACCGGCGGCTGGCCTGGGGTACCCTGTTTCACGATCTGGGCAAGGCCGTCACCACCCAGAATATCGGGGGAAGGATTCGTTCCTTCGGCCATGCCCGCGCCGGAATCGAGCTGGTAACCCCTATTCTGAATCGCCTGAAAGTGCCCGCAGCAACCCAAGACGATATTTACTGGCTGATCCGCAACCATATGTTCGCCCTCGACTGGCAGGTGGAATCCCTGGCCGACCTCAGTCGCCGGCAATGGCGCTTCATCCGGGATCCACGCTTTCCCCTGTTGCTCGAATTGATGCGGGCCGACGCCATGGCCGCCGGAACCAATCCGGAAAAGTTGCATCAGGTTGACCTCTATCGTCAGGCCTGGCAACAGGCCTCTGCGCAGCCCGGTTGCAATCCCGAACCGTGAAGGCCATTGACTTGATCCGGCGCTTGCACCATAATCGCCCAAGTCGTCAACCCCAACCCCTGTCAAGGGAGGCCTGTTTTGGATTTAATTCTCGGTGCCGGCCCGGTCGTCAAGCTGGTTCTGCTGATACTGGTCTATTTCTCGGTGGTCTCCTGGGCCATCATTTTCTACAAGTTCCTGGTTATTCATCGTGCCACCCGGGATTCCGACCGTTTTCTGGACTTTTTCTGGGCCAAGAAGCGCTTTGACGCCATCGGCCAGGGTCTCAGGGACTTCCCCCACTCCCCCCTGACCCTGCTGTTTAGGGAAGGCTATCAGGAACTCCTCAAGGTCCAGAACATGCGCCCCGGTGAAGAAGAAGGTATGACTACCGAACTCGGCGGGGCGGAAAACGTGGCCCGCGCCCTGCGGCGGGCCACCACTTTGGAAACCCACCGACTGGAGAAATTTCTGACCACCCTGGCAACCACCGGTTCCACCGCGCCCTTCATCGGCCTGTTCGGCACCGTCTGGGGCATCATGGATGCTTTCCGCGGCATCGGCCAGACCGGCAGCGCCTCCCTGGCCGTGGTCGCCCCCGGCATCTCCGAAGCCCTGGTCGCCACCGCCATCGGTCTGGTCGCCGCCATCCCCGCCGTCATGGGCTACAATCACTTTGTCCACAAAGTCAACGTGCTGACCGGCGAGATGGACAACTTCAGCCAGGAATTCCTCAATATCGTCGAGCGCATGATGCGGAAGGGCTAAGGAGCTTACGAAACAGCGACGCTGCCCGCATGATGCGGAAGCCCTGAGGAGCTTCTATAGCAACGACGCTGCCCGCATGATACGGAAAGGCTGAGGCGGAGATACTTAAATGGAAGTAGGATCGAATCGAAACAGCCGGCGCAGTACCCTGTCGCAGATTAACGTGACGCCGTTGGTCGACGTCATGCTGGTGCTGCTGATCATCTTCATGGTGACCGCCCCCATGATGGAACAGGGCGTCGATGTCAACCTGCCCGAGGTGGAGAACGCGCCGAACTTGGCGGCCACCAAGGAACCGCTGGTGGTCACGGTGGAAAAAAACGGGCAGATTTCCATCGGCGGCAGCCGCGTCGATAACGCCGCCAAACTGACACCGGTGCTGCAACAGATCCTGCGCGAAAAACGGGACAACGAGAAGGATGTCTTTCTCGAAGCCGATCGCGATGTCCCCTATGGCAAAGTGGTTCCGGTGATGGCGGCCATCAAAAAGGCCGGTGTCGCCAAACTGGGAATGGTTTCCCAGGAACCTGAACACTGACCCTGGACCCTCCGCCGGGAAACGATCCGGCCGGCAGGTTTTTCTATGCATCCGAAACACCCACCGCTACGGCAGAACATCAGAATCCGACCCGAACCGGGGCTGGGGCGCATGATCGCCGTT
>JARRKW010000269.1:0-3356 GCA_037387645.1 Desulfuromonadaceae bacterium | reverse complement strand
GACGGTTGCGTTTAAACCCTAAACAGGGCATGTTAGCGAGGATTTAAACTCGATTTACCTGGAGAGGTTATGCTGTTTATCGACATTATCATCCCGGTTTTTCTCATGGTCAGCGCCGGGTTCGGTTTGGAAAAGGCGGGAAAACTCGATTTTCGCACCTTGACCTTCAGCTCTCTGTATCTGTTTACTCCGGCTCTGGTCTTCGCCTCCCTGATCAAGCACGACCTGAATCCCACCCTGGCCCGGGATGTCTTGGTTTTTATGCTCCTCTATACCGGCATTTTCCTGCTCATCGCCAAAGGGGCAGGAAAACTCTTCCGCATGGACCGGGATACGCAAAGCGCATTGGCTTTGACCACGGTGGTTATGAACATCGGAAATTTTGGTCTACCACTGACCTATTTCGCCTTCGGTGAGGCAGGCCTTGAGACGTCCATCATGACCTTTGTGATGTTCAATATCCCCTTGGGCACCCTGGCCATCGTGCTCGCCCAGGGGTCGCAAATCTCGTTGTCGGAAGCTCTGGGTAACATGGCTAAAATCCCCATCTTTCATGCCGTGCTGTTGGCATTTCTCTGGAAAGTCCTGCATCTGCACATGCCACTGTTCCTGTTACGCCCCATCGAACTGCTGGGACAGGCGGCAATTCCGGTTATGCTGGTCATGCTGGGTATGCAGCTGGCAAATACCCGTATCGGATCCTGGCCGGTTTTTCTGACCCTCTCCTCGGTACTGCGGCTGGGCGTAGCTCCCCTACTCGCCTGGCTGTTGACGGTAATTTTGGGCATTGAGGCGATATCGCAAAAGGTCCTCATTCTGCAGACCAGCACACCGGCAGCGGTACTGCCCCTGCTCTATTCGCTGCGTTTTGGCACCCGGCCGGATCTGGTTGCGGGGGCCATCCTGACCTCAACCCTGCTGAGCTCTATCTCTTTAACGGTCCTGCTCTATTTTCTGCAGTAGGAAATTAGCGAACCACGCGGGTCGCCACACTGAGGGCCTGGAAAGGAACCTTCAGTTTAAGGCTGCGGGCAACTTTGAGGTTGATGACCAGATTGACTTTGCGGGGGGTATGCAGCTCCATGCGGGTGGTGGGTATGCCAGCGAACAGGGAAACCAGAAGATTGGCGGCCACTTCCCCCTGTTCAATCGGATCCGCCTCCAGGGTAATCAGTGCGCCCAGGTCGCACAAAGTCGGCACCTGGGAAACCACGGGCAACTGTTGCGCGTTGGCGAAATCGACGATGTCCTTGAGTTTTAATGCAAGGACGGCACAGTCGGTAACAAACAGGCTGTCAATCCGTCCAGCCAGGGCGGAAAACGCCGTCTCCATCTGTTTCGGACTGGTTACGTCCACGGCAATGGTGGCGATGGCGAGCTTTTCGGCCACTTTTTCAAGTTTTCGCAGTTGCAGAAGGGAACCTTCATCAATGGAGGAATAGAGAACGCCCATGGTTTTGGCCGGGGATATTTCCCGGAAGGTTTTGATCAGGGTCTCAATGGGCGTTTTGCTGCTGACGCCGGCAATATTTTTGGCCGGTATGCCGATTTCGCAAATCAGGCCGAGACCGACGGGATCGTAAACGTCGGCAAAAATGATGGGCACTCCGCGGGATTCCCGCTTGGCGCTGAGGGTCGCCGGCGCCCCGTAGGTGACAATGACATCGGCGCCGATACCAACAGCCTTGCGGATACTGTTGATCCAGGACATGGTATCGGGATTGGGGGTCTGCACGTAAAGCGTCAGATTCTGCTCACCATACCCCTGCGCATGGAGTTTTTCGACAAAGGCTTCATGGGCTTCCCGGTAACGCCCAAGATCGCCGGTAATAATCACCGCGACAAAGGGTTTTTCCGCCGCCAACGCCGGCACACCCCTGCCCCCTGCCGCCAACACCAGGGCCAGCAGCAATATGAACCCCACCTTTTTTCTAAACCAGGTCAACACAGAAAATTCTCACCGCATGGAAATTAATCACCAGGATCTGGCGATATTGAACATGTACATCTGAACCGTTCCGTCAAAGGCGTTGCTATGACGATCTTCGTAATCATCATGGGAAAACTTGGCGGAACAACTCCATTCCTCGTTGATCGCCCAATCCAACCCCAGACCGACTCCGGATTGTATGATTTCGAGTTCGCTCAAGTCACCCAACCCCGAAGAATCGACCAGAATGCCATAGGCCGGATCGATAATCTGGGGGGAAAATTCCGGATCGAATTTGGAGTGGGAACGGATATGGCGGCCCTCCGCATGGACCCGGATCTTTTCCGTCAGTCGTACCGACAGGGTCAGCGTGGTCGTATGCACGCGCTGCCGATATTCGGAATGGCTGTCATAGACCAGATCCGGTTCCGCAGTACCGTAAACCGTATCCTGGGCGATTTTTGCATTCATGAATCCGTAGTTCAGCGCCAGGCTGACGATCTCAACGGGTTGCGACCAGAGACCGAAGGTAAAGTTCTGCTCCCACTGACTGCGGTCGATTTCGGCCGCCAAACCTTGAAAATCGGAATTGCGCCCCTTTTTGAGACGAAGATTCGACGTCAGGCCAAAGGTTTTGGACGGTGTCCAGTTGACACCGGCAAAAACCTGTTGACGGTCTTCGACCGATACGCCATAGGCGGGATCATCCGAGGTCAACAGTTCGTACCAACCATTGATTCTCAGCTTGGACGTCCCCAAGGGCCGGTTGATGAAACTGATCCGGTAGCGATTGATGGTTTCATCTTCAGGCAATTCCCAATAGGGGTCGTATTGGACAGCGGCGGCCGGTCCGGTCTGGCTGCGATGGATATCTTTCCGTTCATATTCAGCCATCAGAGTGAGACGGTTGCTGGGCCGATAAGAGGCCTTGGCAAAGTAACTGGCACGCTCCAAATCGATGGATTCCCGCACCGGCACGGTCTGCGGGGTGGCTTGCAACAGGGTCAGTTGGGACGGAATATTGCTGTCCTGATCCAACATGCGATACCGGAAATTCAGGGTCAGTTTCGGGTGTGGAATATAGGTGACATCGGCGCAACTTTTGGTGAAATTGGTATCGGCATCAACCGATTCGATATAGGGCCCCAGGTCGGCGAGATTTTCCTTTCTCCCCATGGTGAAAGCGGCTGCGGCCACCAGTCCCCCCGAAGGCGAGGTGCTGACCTTGACGGTGGTTGCCGTCAGACGGGAATCGGGGGTGTCGTCATGGGGATAGGGACCCGCATCCCAGCCATTGGAACCGGGAAAGGCGGGGAAACTTCCGAAATTCCCCAGAGGCGTTGCGCTCTTCTCCCTGAAACGACGAAAAAGCTGTTCCACGGCGACGGTAACATAACCCGCATGCGCGTCGGCTCCCAGGGTGACT
>JARRKW010000268.1:0-3366 GCA_037387645.1 Desulfuromonadaceae bacterium | reverse complement strand
GTTCCTGCTCCCTGACACGTGGCGTACCTGCAATTTTGAATTCACCAGGTGACACGCAAGCCGACTCCATAGGTGCCGATTTCATATTCGCTGTCTTCGGAGCTGGAATCTTTTAATATTGTGGTCGCCGAAGATCCCGTCTGATATAAGACCGCTTCGTACTTGTTGGAGGTTCGACCATCGGTCCACAGCCAGCTCGCTTCTCCCCATAAGGAACAGGTCCACTGGTCGGTTTTGAAAATATCGTAGGCAAGCCTGGCCTCAAACCAGAGACCATTGTTCGAAACGGAATACTTCTCTTCTTCTCTGATCTTTAGCGTCGGCGACCCAATATATTCATAGGTCAAGGGTATCTCAAGATCGGTGTAGGCATAGGGCGAGAAGCGCAAAGAACCATTCAAGCGACTTGTCTGAGCTCGGATCCCTATCCAGGGAAGCAGGAGTTTGCTTTCAAGTTCACCATCGTAACTATCCCCGTACGTTTCCTGAAAAAATGGAATGAGTCCTTCATCGTCAACGGGGTCTTTGAGTCCCAAAGAAAGCCGTTCCACCTTGAAACCTGCCTGGATGGTGATGTGAGGAGTTATATCCATCCCTACGCCGCCGTTAACGGACCACCATTTCAATTTACAATCGTTCCACTCCACCTCGGAATCTCCGGCCCAGAAAGGTTCGGAAGAGCTGGAAACTTCCGTATCTTTTGTCGTATTCGTTTTCGCTTCCAGAAACCCAGAAAAGCTGCCTTTTTTGACATCGGCCCCGGCTCCAAAAACCCACAAATTTGCGTTGTGTAATTCGAGTTTCAAAGGGCTGGGATGAAATAGTTCCACCCCGAAAGAACCGGTATCAAATGGAGCCCTGAAAGACAGGTCCATGTACTGATAGCCGGTTTGGGCGGAAACTGACCATATGAAATCGTTTGAACTTTCCTGAACGGTTGAAGCTCCTTCCGCTATTGCGGAAACCGGCACGCAGCAAAGCATTACAACGAACACAGCTCTTGAGAATCCAAGGCATAATCGAAACATACTCTAACCTTTATCAAGGGTTAACAGCGGAGACATGGAAATCTTTCCGCCAAATCACTCCTTTGGCAGGCAACATATTACACTTATTGAAGTCGATGGATTTCCAGGCAACAGAGAGACTTCAGGCGGGGCTGGCGATTGCCGCAATGATTTAATTTCACCCGCGAACGTTGCTCGCGACTTCCAGGGGAAAGCTCATCGAAACAAGCTTCGGGGAATGCCCTCTCCACTTGATTCAACAAGTTAAACAACCTCAATGTAGCCAAAGAGTCATGCCGGGTCAAGGATTAGATACTGGTCGAAGACGCGGGGACATTCTATTTTCCTCCAGCCCCCCTGACCGTTGCATCGATCAAAGGCAAAAAGCAAACAATGGATTGTTCATTGGTTGAGTTCTGTCGATTTATCAAAGTCAACTATACTATTTCTGCCATCTTAATAGCATAATCTAAGCCCACCTCAACTTTTCCCAACAGCAATCTTCATCCCCTTTTTTCACCACCCTGTAATCAACGATCCAGCGAATCCCATTGTCGATAAAGGTGCGGTCGATGACGGCGTGGACCAGGCGGCCGTTGATCAGGCCCGACAGTTCCAGCTCGCAATCGCCCTGCTCCCGGTTGCCCAGAATCCAGCGGCCGCGCTCGCTGGCCAGGGTCGATTTCAGGGCGGTGGCAATCCGCTCCCAACTGCCCTCCAGTTCGGCGGCGGGCACGCCGAGGCGGTTGAGCCGCCGCAGGGCCGCAGGGCGTTCCCGGTCGAGGCGCTCCAGAGGCCAATGCTCCAGCCCCTCGCGGGCCATGCGCTCCAGGCAGGCATGGGTCAGGGTGCCGACGTGGCGGGCCGTTTCGTTTTCCCAACCGGAGAAGATTTCCTGGCGCAGATCCTCCTCCTTCAGGCTGGAGGGCTGGCTGACCTGAATGGTAGTCGGCAGCGTGACCGAGGTGAACCGGGGTGGTTGCCAGTCGACCGGCAGGCGGCGCAGCAGGGCCGGAATCCGTGGGGGCGCGGCCATCGCTTCGCCAGCCTGGTTGTCGTCCCCGAACACAAACTGGCTCGCCACCACCGGCCAGAGTTTCTGCAGCAGCGAGCCGGCCTGCGGTCGGGGTTCGCCGTTGCGGTCCGGTTTGGCGTGGCCGAGCAGGTGCAGTTGCCGTTTGGCCCGGGTGGTGGCCACGTAGAGCAGACGAACGGTTTCCAGCTCCTGCTTCTGGGCTTCGAGACGACCGATGGCTTCGTAGATGGGATCCTTGCCGCTGCCGTCCCGGGGCGAAATGGGCGCCAGCAGCAGGCCGCAATCGGGATGTTCCAGCCAGCGCAGCAGATGCTTTTCGTTGCCTGCCGGGCCGCGTCCCAGACCGGGGAGGATGACGGTATCGAATTCCAGCCCCTTCGCTTTATGGATGGTCATGACCTGCAGCCGGCCGTCGGCGCCGGTATCCGGCGAGGCGAACAGCTTGTTGACCCCCTGGTCCAGGGCATCCAGGGCCGACAGGTCCCCTCCCTGGTTGCACTCCTCCATCAGGGCCAGCACCCGCTCGGCATCCTTGAGGGCCGCCGGGTCGTAGCAGGCCGGTCCCCCCAGGGCCAGCCAGACCCCCTCGACCAGCCGCCGCAGGGGCAGGGTTCCGCGCCGCATCCGGCCGGCCTGCATTACCTGCCAGAGCCGCTCGGCCCGTGCCCTGCCGTCACCGGAGAGGGACGACAGGCGTTCGGGGTCGGCCAGCAGTTCGGGGAGGTTCCGCAGCTTTTCGCAACGGCAGAGGGCTTCGAGATCGGTCAGCAGCAGGCCGCACCAGGGCGCCCGCAGCACGCAGAGCCAGGACAGCCGGTCGGCGGGATGCAGCAGCGCCCGGGTCAGGGCCAGCAGATCGCGCACCGCCGGTCGACAGGCCAGCAGATCGATATCCTTGGCGGTAAAACGCAGCTCCCGCTCGGCCAAGGCCTGCAGAATTTCCGGCAGATGGGTGCGGGCCCGCACCAGCACCGCCACCGTCTGCTCGGGATGGGCGGCCAGGGCCTGTTGCGCCAGCTCGGCCACCCGCGCGGCTTCGGCCCTATCATCCCTTCCAGCAAAGGGATGCACCAGGCAGGCCGGTTCTGACAGCGGCTGGTGCACCGCCGCCGAAGGCGCATAGACCACCCCGCCCAGGGCTTCGTCCTCCTCAGAGGGGAAGAGTTGCCCGAAACAGCCGTTGACCCAGTCGACGATTCCCTGCTGGGAGCGGAAGTTGGAACAGAGGTCGAGCCGCTCCAGGTTCACCGTGCCGAGCCCCCGGGCGCGGGCTCGCAGAAACAGCCCGACCTCGGCCTCACGGAAGAGATAGATGGACTGCAT
>JARRKW010000267.1:511-4278 GCA_037387645.1 Desulfuromonadaceae bacterium | reverse complement strand
GTGGCGAGGTACTGGTTCAGGTGAAGGCCGGGGAGGTATGCCGTGGTCAGCACCCGCTGGGTGGAAAAATCCTGGAATACCTCAGGGATGACGATACCCTCGGCAGGGGGGAACAGCGCCCGGATTTCCGTGGTAAAGTCGGCTTCCTGCCGATAATCGGTTTCCATTTCCAGCATCTGCTCGATATCCGCCAACTTTTCCAGCAGGTAGGGCCAGTCCCGGCTCATGCGCATGGGTTGCAGCAGCAGCCGCAGGTTGCGCAGGTCGGAACGGATGGTACGGGCGATGTCGGGGTACTGGATTTTTACCGCCACCTCCTGGCCGGAGGGGAGTCTGGCCCGGTGTACCTGGCCCAGGGAGGCGGCGGCAAAAGCCTGTCGTTCGAAAGAGGCGAAGACCCGGCCGAATTCGTCCAGGAACAGTTCGCGGATCAGGGCGTAGTGCATGGGTGGCGCCTGAAAATGCAGGGCGGCCAGGACTTCGCTGAACTCCTCGGGGAGCACCTCCGGCAATCCGGCCAGCATCTGCCCCACCTTCATGACCGCGCCGCGCAGATAACCCATGGTGCCGAACAGGCGCAGGGCCGCGGCCAGATGGGCCTCGTTTTTCAGCGCCTCTTTTCGCTCCGTCCCGGCAAAACGACTGCGCAGCCAATAGGCGAGGTAGCCGCAGGTGACCTTGGCCTGCAGGGAGCCGAGCAGCCAGAGCCGGGAGAAGGAACTGACCGGCGGTCGCTGCTGGGAAAGTTTTTGGAGCAGGGCCTCCAGCTTGTCCCCCTCGGGGTCGCTGGCCGGATCCCGGGGCAGCAACCGGCGCAACCGGCTCGCGGAGGTTGCTGTCTTGTGGCGGTTGGTGTCAGTTGCCATGGGCTGCTCCGGTGGGGGGAAGGTTGCCGGCAATGGTCTGGACGAACATCTGCAGGGAATAATCGATCAGGGCCCGGGTCGCTTCCTGTTGCGGCGTTTCATCCCCGGTCCAGAAGGCCAGGATGCCGAGATAGAGGGACCAGTAGATGGTCAGGGCTACCTCGTCGGGAGTGCTGACAAAACCGTGCCGGAAAAGGATCTCCCGAACCTGGGTCAGGTGTTCCAGCCGGGCTTCTTCCCCTTCGGGACAGGTGGTTTTGCGGCAGAAGGGGCTGAGGGAGCGTTCCAGCACTGGCCCGAGGAAGGGGCGCAAGGGCCGCAGCCGGCGTAAACCGGAGCTGACCAGAAGAAACAGGTCCTCGGCCAGTTCCTCGGTGCCGCCATGACGGCGTTGATAATCCGCGATCCCTTCAGCCAATGCTTCGCGGACCAGGGACATGGCCAGGGTTTCTTTGCTGGGGAAATAATTGAACAGGGTGCCGGCCGCCAATCCGGCCGCAGTGGCGATATCCCGGGTGGTCGTGGTTTCGAACCCCTGGGACAGGAAGAGCACTGTCGCTCGCTCCAGAATACGTTCCCGAGTTTCCTCTTTGGCTGCTTGGCTGATCCGCATCCCGCTGTCTCCGTTAAAATGAACATGCTCACTTTAGCTGGCTTGATCGGAGATGGCAAGATAAAAATGAGCGTGCTCATATAGCTGCCGCAGGAAAGATATTTGAAATCTCCATCCCTTTTGTTTGGCGACGGGACCTGCCGGACTTTTGCTCCTGCAACCGCTGGAATAAACGATATAATTCTAAAATATTAAACGACGGCCTTCAGGTCGAAAACGATTACCAAGGAGTGTTTGTATGGCTAAATACGGATTTATCGGTCTCGGTATCATGGGCAGCGCCATGGCGGCCAATCTGGTCCGGGCCGGTTTTGAAGTCAAGGTCTGGAACCGGCATGGGGCCAAATGTGAGCCGTTAGTCGCCCTCGGCGCCCGTCGGGGTGAGACTCCCCGGGAGGTGGTTGCCACCAGTGAAATCACCTTCGCCATGCTGGCCGATCCGGCGGCGGCGCGGGAAGTCTGCTTCGGTCTGGATGGCGCCCTGGCAGGGGTCGGACCCGGCCATGACTATGTGGATATGTCGACGGTGGATGACGAAACCGCCCGTCTCATCGCCGTGGCGGTGCGGAAAGCAGGCGGCCGTTTCCTGGAGGCGCCGGTTTCGGGTACGAAAAAGCCCGCCGAGGACGGCACCCTGATCATTCTCACCGCCGGTGACCAGGGTCTCTATGAGGATGCCGCTGCCGCTTTCGATGTCATGGGGAAGAAACGGCTCTATCTGGGGGATGCCGGCCAGGCGGCTCGCATGAAGCTGGTGGTCAACATGATCATGGGCGGCATGATGACGGCCTTCTGCGAGGGGTTGGCCCTGGGGCACAAAGGCGGCCTCGCCGGCGAACAGATTCTTGAGGTGCTGGCGGCCGGCGCCCTGGCCAATCCCATGTTCACCGTCAAAGGAGGGATGCTGCTGCGGGAGGATTTTTCAACCAGCTTTCCCCTCAAGCACATGCAGAAGGATCTGCGATTGGCCATTGCCCTGGGGGACGAGCTGGGGCAGCCCCTGGCGACGGCCGCCGCCGCCAACGAAACCTTCAAGCGGGCCCGTGCCGCCGGGCATGCCGAGGAGGATTTTGCCGCGGTTTTCCGGGTAATCAAGTGAGTGGTGGCAGCGGTAAATATTGCCGGCAGCTGTTGCAATCACCCTGCAACGGGATAAAGTCCACTTATGAGGGTATAGCCCGTCCCGGGAAAGGAGGCCACCTTTTCCGGGGACATGGCAAAACATTGGACCATTGCTGAGCCTTTGAAATGAATTTGTTCTCCGGCGACCTTGCAGCGTTGCCGGGGGGACCAGTCGGAACGATTTCCCGTCAACAACACATCATTTGCCTCATGCTGTTAAAGAAAGGCTGACGGCCTTGGCGAACCCAAAAGAAAACCTCAAGCAGTCCGAACAGGAGCGGATGGATGAGCTGACCCGGGAGAATCGGCGGCTTTCCCGGGAGCTTGCCGAGCTCAAGTCGGTTGTGAAGGCGTTGCGGGAAAGTGAAGCACGCTCTAGGTCTTTTTTTGAGGATGTTACCGAGGGTATTGTCATAGCCGAAGTGGCAAGCAAGCGGTTTCTGCAAGCCAATTCGGCTTTTTGTCGGATGTTGGGCTATGCGTCGGAAGAGATTTCCGCCCTGGGGGTAGCGGATATTCATCCGCAGGAAAGCCTGCAGAACGCGTTTGATGAATTCGAAACTCTTGCTTGCGGCAAGAAATTACAGGCCGTCGATGTCCCCTGTCTGCGCAAGGATGGAACCCTTCTCTATGCCGATATTGTCGGCTCGGCCATGCGGTTCGATGGCAGGGACTGCCTGGTTGGGCATTTCATCGATGTGACTGAACGCAAGCGGGCAACGGATGCTCTTCGCAAGAGAGAGGAGAAATTCCGGGCCATCGCCGACTATACCTACGACTGGGAATGCTGGATCGCTCCGGATGGCTCCCTGCTCTGGGTCAATCCGGCGGTAGAAAAATTCACCGGCTATTCCAGCCAGGAATGGTTGCGCAAGCCGCATTTCCTCTCCCGGATCATCCCTATTGAAGATCGGGCCCAGGTCAGAAAGCTGCTCGAGAAAGGCTTGCGGGAAAGAAGTTCCGGCAACCATATCCCTTTTCGGATTCAGCATCGGGACGGCTCCCTCCGATGGGTCGCCATCTCCTATCAACCCATTTACGGCAAGCAGGGTGAATTTCTCGGTTTACGTACCAGTGCCCGCGATATTACCGAGAGTAGGCACATTGAAGAGCAGGTTCAGCGGCTGGGGGTTCTTAAGGAACAGCTCCTCCAGCAGAAGAGTCTG
>JARRKW010000267.1:0-500 GCA_037387645.1 Desulfuromonadaceae bacterium | reverse complement strand
TTGCCAGTTCCGGTCGCTACACCGCTATCGATGGCGGTCATCGTCGGGTGCCATTGGGGGCCTATAAAATAGGGCGGATCGCTTCCGGCGAGGAGGCCCGATTTATTACCAACGATGTCGTTCGGGATCCTAGAATTCATAACCCGGAGTGGGCGCGGTCCCTTGGTCTGATCGCGTTTGCCGGTTTCAAGTTGGCCTCTGTGGAAGGCCAACCCATTGGGGTTTTGGCGCTGTTCAGTAAGCAGGCTATCACCACGGTCGAAGAGGGCTTGCTGGCCAACCTGGCCAATGCCGTTTCCCAGGTGATTCTGGCGGACCAGGCGCGTGAATCTTTGCTGAAGAGCGAAGAAAGATATCGGTCCCTTTTTGAATACGCCAACGATGCCATCTTATTATTGCAGGAAGATCGTCTGGTTGACTGCAATCCCAAGACTTTGCAGATGTTTCAATGTTCGAAGGAACAGCTTGTCGGCCGATCCCTGTTCTTCTTTTCTCCGGCC
>JARRKW010000266.1:0-3372 GCA_037387645.1 Desulfuromonadaceae bacterium | reverse complement strand
ATCAGTTGATTGGGTTTGAACTCGGGCAGGTCCCGATCCCGCTTTTTACCGTAAAGAGAGCGGATATACTGGTCGGCCCGGGCCACCTTTTCCATGGCCACCAACGGTCCCGTTTCCAGTTCGGCCGGTTTCTCTTCCAGGGCACTTTTGCGCAGGTTGAAGTCAAGTCGCCAGCGGCCCTCTCCCTGTTCTTCAACACAGTACAGCTGCAGCAGCCCCAGCTCGTTGAGACGGCATTCGATGCTGACCCGCAAGCGGTTATTGGCGGGCTTAGGGCGCTCCAGCGGTAGATGAATGGCCGTTTGCAGCGGGGGCAGGGGGTGGAAATCCTCCTCGTTCCAGGCTACCAGGTCGCCGGGCTGATCACCCTTGCGGCGGGCGGAGTAATAGCATTGAAAGCGCACCGGTTGATTGACCAGCAGGTCGAAGATTCGATGCGGCAGGGCGATGGTCTGGTCGGCTTCCATGCCGCGGGGCAGGATACAGACCAGGCTGTGCCCCTTCTACTTCTGTTTGACTTCGATGTACAGGGCGTGAGCATGCCCGCCGGTGATTCGTTCGCCCCCCTGGGGCTGGCGCAGCAGGTAACCGTATTTGGCGGCCCCCCGGGCTACCGCCATGGCCAGGGAATCGCTGCTCAGCACAGTTGGCGCATAACCGTCCTGCCAGTCGGTCAGCAGAGCGGTCAGGCGGTTGCGCAGAAATTGCGGGGTGACCGAGCCCCCATTGTAAAGCACGGCATCGATGGGCTGCTGGTCCAGAAATGCCGCCAGATGACGGGTAATGGCACTGTCGTCGGCAAAGGGCAGGCCCCATTCGCGCAAGCCGGTGGTTTTTTTCCGCGGCCGGTCGGCTGCGCCGCAGGCGGGAAAGAACCCTTCCAGGATGCAGTCGCGTACTTCGCTCGCGGCGATGGTGGTGCTCAGGGTCGAAGCGAACAGGCCGGAGCCGCTGCCGGCCAGAGTGACGGTGAACTCAGGCTGCTGTTCCGGCTGGTCGTTCAGCAGCCGTTCCTTGAGGTCGCGGGCCTGGGCCAGCAGCTGATTCCATTGGCGTCCGGAGAGTTTGCTGCGCCCGCCGGTCAGTTTGCCTTCCAGCAGGTAGGCCAGGGTCAGGTCGATGTTGTCGCCACCGAGCAGGATGTGATCGCTGACCGCCAGACGTTTCAGGCCGAGGCCGTTGGCGGATGCGGTATCGCCGCGCACCTCGAACAGGCTGAGGTCGGTGGTGCCGCCACCGATGTCGCAGACCAGCACCCGGGCGACCTTTTCCGGCAGGGCTGCGAGCAGGTCCGCCAGCAGGGTCAGGTTGCTGCTTTTGTCCAGCCAGGCGTAAAAGGCCGCCTGCGGTTCTTCAATCAGGCGAAGGGAAGGGGGATAGCCGGCCAGCTTGGCCGCTTCCAGGGTAAGTTGCTGGGCCACCTCGTCAAAGGAGGCCGGCACCGTGATGACCACATCCTGCCGGGCAAAGGAGGCATTCGGGTCATCGCCGGCCATGAGCCGGTCCCAGGATTCCCTGAAATAGGCCAGATAGGCGCTGCTCACCTGAATCGGCGAAAGTCGCTGCTCAGCCGGAATGTCCTCCGACTTCCAGGGCAGAATGGCGGCGCAACGGTCGATTTCCGGATGGCAGAGCCAGGATTTGGCCGAGGAAACCACCCGCCCCGGCCGCAGGGCCAACTGATTCCTGGCGTAAACACCGGCGACCCAACCCGGGTAGCTGCCGCCGACGGGACCCTTTTCGGCCCGGAATCCGGTTTCCTTCTCTCCCGGCGGCAGGGCGCAGAGGAAGGAGGGGAGCAGATCGTGATCGGCAAAGCGCTCGGCCGATTCCCACTGGGGCAGAGGCAGAATCCGCGGGCCACGACGGGGATTTTTCAGATCCATGTAGGCCAGGACACAATTGGTGGTGCCCAGGTCGATGCCGAGGGTGTAGCGGGGGTTATTGGGCGCGGACATTGAACTCCACTTTCCACTGCTTGCCGCTGCCTGCGTGCCGCATCCACAGCTCCAGCGTCCCCAGTTCCGTGATCACCGAATGCAGGGTGACGGGGAGGCAGGTTCCCGCCTCCGAATCGGCCGACGGCAGGGTCACTTCCAGCTGGGCGGTCTCTTCCAGGTCGGTTTCGTCGTCCACAATGCAGCCCACCTCATCGCCGGCTCGGACATTGGAACTGAAGAAACGGAATTCCACCGGTTCCCCGGTCACCAGCCCGAATTCCTGACCGGTCAGAGCGGCCTCCGAGCCTTCCTCCATCCCCTGGGGAACGACGCAGACCGCCTTGATGGGGGGAAGCAGACCGGGAACCGCGGGCATGGAGGATTCCAGACCGATATAGTAGGAACGGGCGGTGCCGGCTTTGATGCGGATGCCCGCGCCGGTCACCCGGGTGTGGGCAAAGCGGGCGGCGCCTTTGGCTACGGCCAGATCGAAATGGGAGCCGGTCAGCTCCCGGACCGGCTGGCCGCCGTTCCAGTCGGCCAGGATGGCCAGCATGCGGCTGCGCAGGGGATCGGCTTTGAAGACGCCGCCGTTGAAAAGGACCGCGCTGGGGCGCAGAAAAGAGAGTTCCCCGCTGGTGCCGATGCGATCGGCGACCAGGGCCTGCAGTTCCCCGTTGGAATGCACGTTCTGCCAGCTGCGCGCCAGAAACTGGGCCAGGTGTTTGCTCAGGGCCGGGTCCGCGGCGTAATCGAGGCCCAACTCCTTGAGGCCGATCTGACGGCGCCGGAGCGGATGTTCGTTGATGCCGCTGTGGGGGAAGAAGCCCTCCAGCAGCACCCGGTTGAGTTGGTCGCGGCTCAGTTGGCAGGTGATGGTTTTGGCGAACAGACTGGAACCGCGGCTGGGGAGGGAAACGGGAAAGCTTTCCAGGGTCGGTTCGGCAAAGAGTTTTTCCTTGCCCAGACGGCAGGCATGAACCAGGGAGAGAAACTGCCAGTTATCGATTTTCTTCCCCAGGCTGTCGAGATCCGCCTTGAGGGTGTAGGCCAGGGCCAGATCCATATTGTCGCCGCCGAGGAGAATATGATCCCCGACGCTGATCCGTTCCAGATGCAGGCAGCCGTCCCGTTCCGTTACCGCCAGCAGGCTGAAATCCGCCGTGCCGCCGCCGACGTCGCAGATCAGCACGATGTCTCCCGGGCTGACCTGCTCCCGCCAGCGCTCACCGGCCTCGTCGATCCAGTGATAAAATGCCGCCTGCTGTTCCTCCAGCAGGGTCACTTCCCCCCAGCCGGCGGCTTCGGCAGCCATGTGGGTATGGATGCGGGCCACCTCGTCGAAGGAGGCGGGCACGGTCAGCACCACCTCGCAGCGGCTCATGTCCGCAGCTTCGCCCCGGGCCTGCAGACTCTGTTCAAAAGCCCGGCG
>JARRKW010000265.1:0-4488 GCA_037387645.1 Desulfuromonadaceae bacterium | reverse complement strand
TGCTTTTCGGTAAACTGCAGGGCATCGATCATCCGCAGCATTTCATCGACATTCCGTCCGAGGGGCAGGTCATTGACCACCTGATGACGAACGATCCCACCCTGGTCAACCAGAAAGGACCCACGGAAAGCCACCCCGGCCGCATCGAACTCCACGTCGTAGGCGCGGCAGATTTCATGTTTGACATCGGCGACCAGCGGGTAGGTTACGGCACCGATCCCCCCCTCTTCCACCGGCGTGTTGCGCCAGGCCACATGGGAAAATTGCGAATCGATGGAGCAGCCGATGACCTGTACCCCGCGGGCTTCAAATTCCTTGATGCGACGACTGAAGGCAATCAGTTCCGTCGGGCAGACAAAGGTGAAATCGAGGGGATAGAAAAACAGGACGATATATTGCCCGGCATAATCGGACAGGGAAAAAGCTTCGTTGATACTGCCGTCGGGCATAACGGCCGAGGCGGTGAAATCCGGGGCCTGCTTACTTACCAGGACACTCATAAATCCATCTCCTTTCACGTCAAAAGTAATAAATTTAAATTTGTTTCGATTGTAGCAGGAGACGGAAAGGAGTCAAGATAAATATGACCTTTTTAGTCATTTTTTACGACTGCGCGGGTGGGCCTGGTCGTAAACGTTCATCAAACGATCGACGCTCACCTGGGTATACTTCTGGGTGGTGGACAGGGATTCATGCCCGAGCAGTTCCTGAATCGCCCGCAGGTCGGCGCCGCCGTCCAGCAGATGGGTGGCGAAAGAGTGGCGCAGGGTATGGGGCGTGGCGTCCTTCAGCAGACGTCCGTCCCGCAGTTGCCGCTTGAGGTTGCGCTGTACGCTGCGCGAGGTCAGACGGCCACCGCGATGATTGAGAAACAGGGGCGCATCGGCAGCAGCCACCCCTCTGGCGTCCAGGTAGTGCTCCAGGGCGGCAATGGCCGGCCGCCCGACGGGCACGATCCGCTCCTTGTTCCCCTTGCCGCGCACCCGCACCAGCCCCTCGGCCAGGTCGAGACTGCTCAGGTTCAGGGCGGTCAGCTCACCGACCCGCAGCCCGCTGGAATAAAGCAGTTCCACAATAGCGCGATTGCGCAATCCGAGCAGATCGTCCGGGCAGGACCCAGCCAACAGGGCATAGGCCTCGTCCACCGACAGGGTGCGGGGCAGATATTTTTCCTGCCGGGGGGTGGACACCAAATCACCGGGATTCGACTCAAGCAGACCCTCGCGCACCAGAAAAGCAAAAAAACTGCGTAGAGCCGACAACTTGCGCGCGATAGTCGACTTTTTACAGCGTTTGTGCAAGTGGGCCAGATAGCGGCGCAACAGGAGCTGATCCACCCCTGGCAAACAGAAACGATCGCGGTCTGCGACCACGGAGGCGTCCGTCAAAAATCGCTGAAAATCCTCCAGATCCCGCAGATAAGCCAGCCGGGTGTGGGGCGAAACATTCCGTTCATCCATCAGGTGGCGTTCGAAGCGGCGGATAAGTTCCTGCATGGGATCATCCTTGGGAGTGAGCAGCGTCGTCCGGCGACAATCACCTGGTCGGTTCAGACAAAACCACAGGTGCAAAAAATCGGGATAAAGGCTATAGTTGGGTTTTATCTGTTAAGCAAAGGAGCCTTTTATGTCCAAAGAGCCCCTCTATTGGCAGCCGGAAGACCTGATGAGCCGGCTGCGGGAATTGACCAGCTGTGACCCCCAGGATAAGGAACTTCCCCTGCGGCGGGATATTCGTTCCCTGGGCTACCTGCTCGGAACGGTCATCAAGGAACAGGCCGGAGAGAAAATCTTCAGCAGCGAAGAACGGCTCAGGCGACTGTCCATCCAACATCGGGAACTGGAAAAAAACCTCGGCACCAACCCGACGAGTTGCGAACAGGAACGGGAACTGCTGCAGCAGGCCATTGAACAGATCGGCCGAATGAGCCTGTCTGAAGCCTATCATGTCACCAAAGCCTTCGCCATCTTTTTTGAATTGACCAACCTGGCCGAAGCGCGCCACCAGAAGCGGCGCCGGCAGGCTCATCTCATCAACAGGGCTCCGGATAAGCCCGGCACCTTCCGCGGCATTCTGCAACGGATGAAGGATGCCGGTTTTTCCGCGGCCGAGGTATTGCAATGGCTGGCTCGCATCGATATCAACCCGGTCTTCACGGCCCACCCCACCGAGGTGGCCCGCCGGGTGGTGCTTTTCAAACGTCGCCGTATCGCCGCCGCACTGGAGAAGTTCGACCAGTTGCCCATTACCGAACATGAAGTGGCAACCATCCAGCAATCGATTCTGGCCGAAATCACCGCCCTCTGGCAATCGGATGAGGTCCGCCGCAAAATACCGACGGTACGGGATGAAATCAGCATGGGCCTCGATCACTATGCCGCCTCCATCATTCCCGCCATCACCCTGCTCTATGAAAAGATCGCCTACCATTTCAACGAGGTCTTTCAGACAGACCTTTCGCCGGCGGAACTCCCGACGGTGCTGCATTTCGGTTCCTGGGTCGGCGGCGACCGCGACGGCAATCCCTTTGTCACCCCGGAGAGCACCCGCTTCGCCCTGCAACAGGCCCGGGAGAAGATTCTGAATGAATATCTGACCGACCTGGAACAGCTGCGGCAACTGCTGACCCCGTCGGTCGATCAGGTCGGCGCCTTTGCCCCTTTGCAGTTGACGCTGGAAAACTATCGCGCCCAGTATCCCGCCATCGCCAGGGAAATGGAGAGCCTGCCCCGGGGTGAACACAATCGCCAGTTGCTGACCCTCATGCGCTACCGCCTGAACCTCTCCCTGCTGGATGCGCAGAACCCGGAGGCTTATCCCCATGAAAAAGCCTTCGATCAGGACCTGCAACTGCTAGGCGACAGCCTGCGGGCCTGCGGCGCCCAACGCCTGGCCAAACAGCTGGTCGATCCCTTGCGCCGGCTATTGAGCACCTTCGGCTTTTACCTGCACCGGGTGGATATCCGTCAGCATGCCCGGATCCATGCCCAGGCCGTAACCGAGCTGGGCGCGGGCGCGGCCCATGCCGCCAACCCCACCGTTCCCCTGCCGCCAACTCCCTCGGCCCAAACGGCCACCCTGCTGGAAACCCTGCGCGCCATCGCCGATTTGAAAAACGAATTCCCTCCTCAGGCCATGCGCAGTTACATCATCAGCGGTGCCACGTCGGTGCAGGACGTCCTGTCTCTGGTCTGGCTGATGGAACTGGCCGGCATCCAGGTCGCCGCCACAGCGGACCGGAATGATCCGGGACTGATGCCGGTGCCCCTGTTCGAATCCCCGACCCGATTATGCCCCCTACCTCGATTCCTGGGGACGCTGGCAGGAAGTGATGCTGGGCTATTCCGATTCCAACAAGGACGGCGGCATGCTCACCAGCAGCTGGGAGATATTCAAAACCCACCGGGCTCTGCATCAGGTGGCCAAGGAATGCGGCATCAACCTGCGCCTCTTCCACGGTCGCGGCGGTACCGTCGGCCGGGGCGGCGGTCCCACCCACCGGGCCATCATCGCCCAACCGGAAGAATCCTTCTCCGGCTCCTTCAAGGTCACCGAACAGGGCGAGGTCATCCATTTCAAATATTCCGACCCCACCCTGGCGCGCCGCAATCTGGAGTTGATGATCGCCGCCTCCCTGGAGGCCCTGACCCGCACCGGGCTGGTGGAACCGGGCATCGACAGCAGCTGGGAGCAGGCCCTGCAGGAGATGTCGTCCTGTGCCTTCGCCCACTACCGGCAAAACATCGCCGAAAATCCCGATATCCTGACCTATTTCGACCAGGCCACTCCGGTCCGAGAATTCGAACTGGCGAAAATCGGGTCCCGCCCTTCCCGCCGCAGTCAGGGTGTCAGTCTGGATGATCTCCGGGCCATTCCCTGGGGCTTTGGCTGGATTCAGAGCCGCCTGCTCATACCGGCCTGGTTCGGCATCGGCACCGCCTTTGCGACCTTCACCGCCCAGAATGACGGCAACCGCATGCTGCTGCGCACCATGATGCGCCGCTTCCCCTTCTTTTTCGATCTGGTGCGCAACGTGGAAATGGCCCTGGCCAAGGTGGATATTCCCCTGGCCCGCCATTACGCCATTCTGATCAAGGACGAGCATCTGCGCGAACGGGTTCTGCCCATGCTCATCGAGGAGTACCAGCGCACCCGCCGGATGATCCTGGAGGTTACGGCGCAACAGGAATTATTGGAAACCAATCCCGATCTCTCCCGCTCGCTGAAGTTGCGCAATCCCTACGTCGATCCCATGAGTCTGATCCAGGTGGAACTGCTGCAACGCAAACGGGCGGGAGAGGAAACCGATGAACTGAACTATGCCCTGGCCGCCACCATCAACGGTATCGCCTCGGGGTTGAGAAATACCGGGTAAATGAAAGTGTGAAGTGAAAAGTAAAATGTGAAAAGAAAAGTTCAATCTGTTCCTGGTGGGAGCGGCTTCAGCCGCGATGGTCCAGAAGAAGTGAAAATTCCTGCTCAGAACGC
>JARRKW010000264.1:0-6441 GCA_037387645.1 Desulfuromonadaceae bacterium | reverse complement strand
GCCGGAACTGGCCATTTTGATGGCTTACAGTAAAATGCAGCTGTATCAGGCCCTGTTGTCCAGTCAACTGCCGGATGAGGCAGGGGTCAGCGACTGCCTGCAGGACTATTTCCCCGCGGCCATCCGGCAACGTTATGGGAAGTTTCTGGCTGAACATCCCCTGGCCCGGGAAATCACCGCCACGGTGCTCACCAACCGGGCCGTTGACCATGCCGGCGGTACCCTGTTCAACAGTCTGGTGCAGCAGCACGGGGTAACGCTTATCGATGCGGTTCGCACCTGGCTGGCTTTTGACCGGGTACTGGCGGGCGACGAGCTGCGTCGGCTGATTTACGCCCTGGACAACCGCATGCCGTCCGAACGGCAACAGCAACTGTTGCTGCGCCTGGAGGACGCCCTGGCGACCCTGTCCGACTGGGCCATCGACGCCGGCCTGGATATCCGGCTGGAAGCGGAAATTCTGGCTGAACTGCGGGATAAACGCATCGCTTTCGAGAAAATTCTCGGCAGCATCCTGCCGCAGGAGGAATGGGCCGATTGCAAGGCTTTTGCCGACGACTGCGAGGCCCACGGCATCGCACCTGATGCGGCCCGCCGCCTGGCCCTGCTTCCCCACCTGCGGGGTTTCCTGCCGATTGTTGCGCTGGCGGAAAAGACCGGCAACGAGATTTTTGCCACGGCCCGGACCTTTCTCGATGTGCGGAATCTGCTGGCGCGGGATGAAATCTTCCAGCTGGCGCAGAAGGTGCCGCTGCGGGACGGTTGGGATCGACAGGCGCTGCAAAGCCTGACCAAATCCCTGTCCCATATCGGTTTCCGTTTGACGGCGGTGGTGCTTGAGAAGTATTCGGGGAATCCCGAGGCCTGCCTGGCGGGCCGGCGGCGGGAGCTGGAGGCCTATCGTCGGTTGCGTGACGATCTTCGCAGCACCAGCCCGGCGAATTTTCATGCTTTGCTGATTGCTGTTGCCGCATTGGAGAAACTGGTGTCCTGAGCGAACCGGATCGCAATGTCAACTCTGGGGAGGATTCGTTATGAAGAAACGTCAACTCGGACCCTGTGTCACCTTTTTTCCGCAACCGACCACGCTGATCTCCTCGGTGGGCAGCGATGGCCAGGTGAACATCATGACCGCTTCCTGGGTGGGAGTGGTCAGCAAAACGCCACCGACCATGGGGATCTCCCTCAATCGGAAACGGCGAACCTATGAACAGATCCAGCAGACCCGCTGTTTTGCCGTCAACCTGATGCCCGCTTCCCTGGCGACGGCCGCCGACTACTGTGGCCTCAGGTCGGGACGGGACGAAGACAAGCTGGTGATGACCAATTTATCCACCGCGCCGGGCCACAAGATTGCGGCGCCGCTTCTGGTAGAATCGACCCTCAACATCGAATGTGTGCTGAAAGACGAGGTGGCCCTGGGTGAGTACCGGTTGCTGCTTGGTGAAATCGTGGAAATCCACGCCATCGATCAGGCCTTTGCCGAAAGCGGAGCCATGGATGCCAGAAGTTTTGATCCCCTGGTTTATCTGGGGGGCATCCGGGAATACTGGAACCTGGGGGAGAAGCAGGCCGACGCCTATCATATCGGCAGAAACCTGTTCACCAAGCTGGACTGATTCGTCGCGCGGTGGTTGTTGACGTTGTGCTGCGGGAAGCGCCGGAGGCTAGATTAGACTGGACATAGTTGTGGCGGCTGTGTTAAAAATGGTCGCCTTTTCAGGTGATAGTTCAAGGCGCGTGTCGGCCTGACCCGGGGCGCCGCCAGATGCTTCCCGCTCGTGCGCTCAGTCGCAACAGTCAGGGCCTTGAGCAACGAAGCGGGGTTCAGGTCGGCCGTTGAGGAGCAGATCCCTGTACTCTTTGCGAGCGCGCCTTTCGGCCGACTGCCGAAAGGCCTTTTTGTTGGCTCCGATGGCGGCCAGAAGGTGGGGTGAGTTGTGGTGAAAAAACATAAAACCATCCTGGATATTCAGCGCATGAAGGCGGAAGGGGAAAAGATCGCCGTGTTGACGGCCTATGATTTTCCCTTTGCCCGTTTGATGGATCTGGCCGGTATCGACATGGTGCTGGTGGGGGATTCGGCCGGAACGGCTTTTGCCGGTTACGACCATACCCTGCCGGTGACCCTGGAGGATATGCTCTATCATACCCGCGCTGTGGTCCGCGGTACCCAAAAGGCGCTGGTGGTGGCCGACATGCCCTTTCTGTCCTACCAGGTGGATCTGGCCGAGGCGCGGCGCAATGCCGGGCGCCTGATCAAGGAGGGCGGGGCGCAGGCCGTCAAGCTGGAAGGGGGGGAGAATGTCGCCGCCACCATCCGGGCCATCGTGGACATGGATATCCCCGTGATCGGCCATATCGGGCTGACCCCGCAGTCCATCCACCGCATGGGGGGCTATCGGGTGCAGGGCAAGGATGAGGTTCAGGCCAAACAGCTGCTGGCCGATGCCAAGGCGGTGCAGGAGGCCGGGGCCTTCGCTCTGGTCATCGAGGCGGTGCCGGCGACCCTGGCTCAGCGCATTACCGCCGAACTGAACATTCCCACCATCGGCATCGGCGCCGGGGTGCACTGCGACGGTCAGGTGCTGGTTATCCATGATATCCTGGGCCTGTGTGAGAAATATTCCCCCAAATTCGTCAAACGCTTCGCCGACGTCTCCACCAGCATCAGCCAGGGGATCAACGATTATATCCGGGAAGTCAAGGACGGCACCTTCCCCGATGAGGAACATTCCTTTTAAAGGGCAGTTGGCCACGGAGACACAGAGACTCAGAGGTTTTTATTTTTTTAGGCGACAAGGCCATTGTTAAAGAATAAAAATTATTACGAGATCCCCGTTGGGGTGGCTTCGGTCCTTCAGAAAATTGATTTTCTCCGTGTCTCTGCGTCTCTGTGGTGCTAATCACAAATCACTGATTTTAAATCTATGGAAATCATAACCGACGTTCAACAGATGCAGCGGCGTTGTCTGGCTGCCCGCAGTCAGGGACAGCGCATCGCTTTTGTGCCGACCATGGGTTATTTGCATGCCGGTCACCGTTCCCTGCTGGAAGCGGGGCGGCAGCAGGGCGATCTGCTGGTACTGTCCATTTTCGTCAATCCGACCCAGTTTGGCCAGGGGGAGGATTTCGAATCCTACCCCCGGGACCTGAGCCGCGATGCCGCCCTGGCCGAGGCCGCCGGGGTCGATCTGATTTTCGCTCCCGAGGCGAAACAGATGTACCCCCAAGGCTACGCCACCTATGTGGAGGTGGCGGCAGGGCTGACCGCCACCCTGTGTTCGGCGACAAGGATTTTCAGCAGCTGGCGGTGATTCGGCGCATGACCGACGACCTCAACCTGCCGGTGGATATCGTCGGCCTGCCCATTGTGCGCGAGGCGGACGGCCTGGCCATGAGCTCCCGCAACGTTTACCTGTCGCCTGCGGAACGCGGACAGGCCCTGGCCCTGGTCGATTCCCTGCGTCTGGCAGTCAATCTGGCGCAACAGGGGGAAGATTCGGCCGAACGGATTATTGCGGCGGTGCGGGAACGGATTCAGCGCGAACCCGCCGCCCGCATCGATTACATCCAGATCTGTCACCAGGAGTCCCTGGCCGATCAGACCCGGATCGATGCCGATTCGGTGCTGCTGCTGGCGGTGAAAATCGGCACTACCCGCCTTATCGACAATGTCCGTCTGTTGGCCGCGGAAAATCTCGCGGCAGGCGGCTAGGGCGATTTTTGTGGCGACCCTGTTTCTTGCCCGTTATCTGGTTCCCATTACCTCCCCTCCGGTCGAAGACGGTGCCCTGCTTGTTGCCGAAGGGCGGATTGTCGGCGGCGATGCCATTCTGTTGCCGCCCCTGGTCAATGCCCATACCCATCTGGAGTTGAGCCATTTTCCCCAGTGGACCGACCTTTATGCCCCCGGTCCGTCTCCGGCCGGTTTTGTCGACTGGATTCAGCAGGTCATCCGGGTCAAACGGCAGGTGACCCCGGAGCAGTTCGAGGCTTCCCTGGCGGCGGGGATTGAATCCTCCCTGACGGCGGGGACCGGCGCGGTCGGCGATATTCTGTCCTATTTCCCGGCCCGGAAGGTCTATGCCAACAATCCGCTGCGAGGCCATCTCTATCTGGAGACCCTGGGGCGGGATCCCGCCAGCAGTCGCCGGATTCTGAAGCGAATCGGCGAATTGCTGGATGAAAAGCGGGCCGGTCAGCTCAAACTCGGCATCGCCCCCCATTCCCCTTATTCGGCCTCGGAAGAGTATCTGGAGCAGGTTTTCGATTTCGCCCGGCGCCGCAAGGTTCCCACCACCCTGCATCTGGCCGAGTCGCGGGAGGAAACCGCCTTTGTCTACGACTCCCTCGGGCCCCTGGTGGATCGGCTGTTTCCCATGGTCGGCTGGGAGAAAATGATCCCACCCCCCTCCCGGCGCAGTCCGGGGGCCTTTGTGGAGAAGTGCGGAGGTCTGGTCCCTTCCTGTCTGCTGGCTCATGGGGTACAGGTGGACCAGGCGGACGTGGAGCGTCTGGCCCGCTCCGGCGCGGCCCTGGTCTGCTGTCCCCGCTCCAACGCCCGCCTCGGGGTCGGTCAGGCGCCCGTGGCCCGGTACCGCCGGTCCGGTGTCCCCCTGGCCCTGGGCACCGACAGCCTGGCCAGCAATGATTCCCTCTCCATCTGGGATGAGCTGGCCTTTGCCGCCGACTGGTTCGACGGGCAGCTGGCACCGGCCGAACTGCTGGCCATGGCCACCGTCAATGGCGCCCGGGCCCTGGGTGTCGCCGCTGACCAGGGGGAGCTGCGAGCCGGGCGCGGCTGCAATTTCCAGGTGCTGCAACCGGCCTCGCTGCCGACATTCAACGAACTGGAAGCTTTCCTCTGCAGCCCCGGGCGCAGCGCCGAAGTTCGCTGCCTGTTTCTGGATGCCTGGGACGTCTTGCAAAAACATTGAGCTGTCAGTATACTTTGCGCCTGGCCCGGTGCGTCAGCCGGGCAGGAGACCGCTATGATTGAAGAATCCGGTACCATTATCGAATTGAAAAACCAGCGCATCGCCCTGGTCGTCTGTCAGAAAAGTGCCCAGTGCAAACATTGCGCGGCCGCCGGACTCTGCAGTATCGGCGATGACGGGAGTTCCATGCGCATCGAGGCCCATAACGATCTCGGCGCCAAGATCGGCGATCAGGTCCGCCTGATGACCTCCACCCGCAAGTTTCTGCAGTCGTCCTTCATCCTCTATATCGTGCCCATACTGGCTCTGGTGGCTGGGGCGGTGGCCGGGGATCTGCTCGGCTCCCGCTTCAATGTCGGCATGGATCCCAACCTCTTTACCGCCCTGACCGGAACGGCCGCACTGGTCATCTCCATGTTCCTCATCCGGCTGGCCAGCCGCCGCCTGTCGAAGGAGGATTACATGCCGCGCATTGTGGAAATTCTGGAAAAAGAAGAGTGACCTGCCATGGGCATCAAGATAATCGCCAGCAATAAAAAGGCCTATCACGAGTACTTCATCGACGAGGTGCTGGAGGCGGGACTGGTGCTCACCGGCACCGAAATAAAGTCCTTGCGGCTGGGGAAGGTCAATCTCAAGGAATCCTTCTGTCGCATCATGAACGGCGAGGTGTTCATCAACAACATGAACATCAGCCCCTACGAGCAGGGCAACCGGGAGAATCATGAGCCCACCCGGGTGCGCAAACTGCTGCTGCATCGGGAGGAGATCCTCAAGCTCATCAAGAAGGTCGACGAACGCGGATTTTCTCTGGTGCCGACCAAAATCTACTTCAAGGACAGTCGGGCCAAGCTGGAAATCGGCATCGGCCGGGGCAAGAAACTGCACGACAAGCGCGAGACCCTGAAACAGAAACAGGCGGACCGCGAGACCGCCCGGGCCATTCGGGACCATTCCCGGTAGGGTCTAAACGCCGGAAAAATAAATAGAATATTTAGGTCCGTTGTGGCACAATGTAAGGACAGTGAATGGTGATTAGTAATTGGTGATTGGTTACGGCAATGGCCAGAACCAAGGCCAAAGGTGACCAGATACTAAAAACCAATCACAAATCACCAACAACCAAGCACAATTTACAAGGGGGTGCCCAGGTTTCGACGGGGATTGGAAGCGAAGGTGGCATGCCGGGGACGCCAGTTGGCCTCGTTAAAAAACTGGCACACATACAAACGCCGACAACGACGTTTCGTACGCACTGGCAGCTTAATTGCTGCCGCGTCTCTTAATCCATCGCCCATGTGGGCTGAGAGACGTCAATTTAGTGGGCTAGCCGAAGAGAAGGTCCGTGGCTCCAAGGTGAAACCTAAGCGGAATCGCTTGTTGCATATCCTGTCTATGGGAGCTGTAGCGGGTTAAATCTAATATATAGACTACGCATGTAGAAGCCTTACGTGAAAGATTTTCGGACGCGGGTTCGATTCCCGCCACCTCCACCATTTCA
>JARRKW010000263.1:0-3378 GCA_037387645.1 Desulfuromonadaceae bacterium | reverse complement strand
GGAATGGGTTAATGCCCCGTCGTTCAAGATGGCCTGTCGCGTCAGCCGCCGGGCCTCACCCTCCGATAGTCCCTGCAGATTCCTGAGCAGGGCCTCCAGGGAACCCGTTTCCACCGGCGGCAGCCCGCCCTGGCGTCGACTGATGGTGCCAATTTCCGCCATAACGATTTTTCGTAAAGCTTCCGAGCCGGGGGGAGTCAGGGTAAAGTTGGCGCTGAAATGATTGAGTTCCGCGGGCAGGGTGAGGCTGTAGCTCAAAAAGACCAGCGTCTGTCCCCTGGTTTCGGCAACGTGCAGGATTTCCTTGAGCAGCCGCAGGTTGGTCGGATCATCGAGGTAGGGATGGAAATCGATGAGGAGAAATATCCCCCTGACGTTGGCCGCCTTGAGATGGGCCAACAGGTCCGCTGGCCGGATGTTGTGCCGTTGCGGCGCATAGCCCTCTTCCTGTCGGTGCAGCCCTGTGGTCACCGACCATTTAAACAGCGGAAGCTGCAAGCGACCGGCCACCTGGTCAAGCAATGCAACCGCCCGGGCTTCTTCCCGGGTTTCGATAACCACCAATGGTACCCGCGACTGAATCAGCGCGGCAAGATCCATAACATCAGACACGGAACATCCTCCTGCAATGCATGTACAACACAAGCAAGTTCATTCGCCATGGGAACAGGCCGAACCATTCCATCCTGCCCCGACCCGGGCTCTCGCTGACTTCTCCGAACGCTTCAGACTCTGGAATCCCGCTCAGGGAATCTCCCGTTCCCGGTCCAACTCATCCAACAGTGTTTCGCCCTGCTTAAAAAATTCCTCGGTGCTGCTACTGCCACCGATTTTCCAGAACGGCGCCTTCAGGGTCACCTGATATTGCGGCGAGCTGTCGAAATCCCCCTGCTGAGAATAGGTTACGCCCCAGGTTACCAGTACCAGAGCCAGGGCGATTCCTCCGGCAAAACGGGCCAGAAGGATCCAGGAAACCGCCGAGATCAGGCGCAGATTGATATAGATAACCGCGCCGACCACCAAGAACTCGGCGAGGTAAGCGGTCCACAGCAGAGCCTTGTCCAGGGACAGGGCAAAACACAGATATTCTATTCCGGTTTCCGCCAGGGTGCTGAGCAACAGACCGAGGCAGGCGATACCGCAAAAATTCCAGAAATTCCAGCGATGGCTCACTATACGGCTGGCAAAGGACCAGAGCATGGACCAGAGCACGACCAGAATCAGAATCCCCAACAACACGGGAGCCTGTTTCAGCGGCTCGAACTCCTCGGTCGTGCTCATATAGATCTCCAGCAGGGTGTTTCCCAGGGTCAGCAGAAACACCATCCATAGACACAGGGGCCTGAGCAGAAACTGCAACGGCCTGTTGCGGGCAATCGGCAGGGTTGGCGGCAATGAATGATCCAGAGACCGGAAACGCAAGGAGGTACGACCCAGATGCACCACCTGCCCCCCGGCGAGGGAGACGTTGTCCGCCAGGGGGTGTCCCGCAGCATCGGTAATCCCGTTGATGCTCTGCAAATCGGTCAGCCTCGGCTGCCCCTCCTCCAGCGTCAAGCGGACGTGGTAAGGACAGACATAAGGGTCGTCCAGAATGAGATCGTTATCGAAAGCACGGCCGATCCGCAGCGTTTGTCCCTGGACCGGGGTACGCTGAATGACCCGCCCGGCCTTATCCAGAATCTCAAGATATCCCAGCAGGGCACAGCTTACCGGTTCCATGAAATCGCCTCCAGATATTCCCGCGCAAAACCAAGCGCGTTTTCCCGACTGACGCCACCCAGATAGAGGGTGGTGTGAAGCGCTTCATCCGACCCGGTGAGGCTGTTGGCCGTCAGAAAAACATCGTAAAGACCTTCAAGTTTTTTATAGGAGCGCCCGCAAAAAATAACCTTGGACTCGATACCGCCATGTTCGACAAAATCGGAGGTACAACTGTAGTTGCTCACACTATCCTCATCCCCGCCGTTCGTCAGGTGCGGCCGATTGAGATGGTCCTGCAGGAAATGGAAAAACCGCGTTGAACCCATTTCCTCGCTGGAAAAGACCTCGTTACGGAAACGAAAAATGCCGGTTTCCAACTCGCGGGAGAGATAGATGTCATCATTGGACGCACAGGATTTGTACGCTTTTTCAAACAGCTTCTCCCCTTCCTCCGGCTCACGGTCCCCCCAACATTTGAGAAAATCAGCCAGTTCGTCCGGCACCTGATAGCCGTTAAAATCAGTGGTCTTCAGGGGAAGCCGACGCAGCAGGGACATGGTCCGGTCCTGATTGGCCAGCAGTTGCTTCCGGATGTCCTCCAGGATTTCCGGATTGCCGGGCGGTAGCGGCGCAAGGGTCTTCAACAGCTCTTTCAGGTACACCACCGGAACCAGAAAACTCAGCTGATTGCCGGCGGTGGCCACATTGACGCCCACCACCTCCCCCCGAAAATTCAGGGCCGGACCACCACTCATTCCCGGGTTGATGGAGCCGGTGAAATGAATCTTCTGGTAGACGGACTTTTGCAGCAAACCGTTGTAGGTGCCTTCGACGATGGTCATGCCGAGATCGTGCGGGTTACCCAGGCTGAACAGCCGCTCCCCCTGGGCGGGGGCCTGCTCGGCCAGTCGCAGCGGCGTCACCGGCACGGTTTCGGCGCGCAGGATCGCCAGGTCGTGCACCACGTCGACTCCCAACAGGATTAAGGGACCGCTCTGACCATTTTCATGGTAGAAGGCGGCCTGGTAGTCCTGCGGGTGAAAGATCAGTTCGGAAACAACGTGGTAATTGGTGGCGATCAGGCCATCGTCACCGACGAAAAACCCCGATCCGATGGCGGACTTGGCTCCCGCAACCCGGTCGGAGATACGAACCTGGACCAGGGAATCCTTGTGGTCCGCATAAATTCGGTCGGCCGATACCATTTCCGCCGCGCCGAAAGAAACCGCCCCCAGCAACAATACCAACACAAAAACAATCGTTCTCAACATGACAACCTTCCAACAGCAAGTTTCACATATCCGGCCGGAGAATCCGGCATGAAATGAATCAGTCCACTCGGTTTCGGCGCGCAGCCAAAATCATGTCTCAATTTATACAGTCTTGCGGATCCTTGCAAGAATCACTCGCAATTTCGGCATTGCGGATAAAAAAGTGAGCGGAAGCTCTCGCGCGCCGGCCCGGCCGCCAAAGGCCGTCACCCAAGGGGAACGAAATACCGGGAAACACCAGGGCAGACGGGAGAAACAAGAAACTCTCACACGGAAGCCCTGTTTTCAATTGATCCGTCTGTTAAAAGGCGAGGGGTGACCTGGGCCGCGAAACAGTCACCAGGTCAAGGGATAGGGATTGTTCGGGTCCGCCAACAAACGCATGTCGAGAACTTCCAGCAGC
>JARRKW010000262.1:1796-7602 GCA_037387645.1 Desulfuromonadaceae bacterium | reverse complement strand
GGCCTGCAGGCCGTCGATCTGCTCCTGAGAGCGGCTGTCGGAAAGGGTGACCCGAGCCCCGCGACCCTGAAAAAAGGCGCACAGGGCCAGACCGGTTCGGCCTGCCCCTGTTACCACAATCCTTTTTCCGCGGTAATCCGTACTCATGTCACCTCAGCTTCAGCGTTGACAGGGCCACCAGGGCCAGAATGATACTGAGAATCCAGAAGCGCACAATAATCTTCGGTTCGGGCCAACCCTTCAGCTCAAAATGATGATGAATGGGCGCCATACGAAATATCCGCTTGCCGTACAACCGGAAGGAGGTGACCTGGAAGATCACCGACAGGGCCTCGACCACGAAAATCCCGCCGACGATGACCAGCACCATCTCCTGCTTGGTGATCACCGCAATGATGCCGATGGCGCCGCCCAAAGAGAGGCTGCCCACATCCCCCATGAACACCTGAGCCGGATAGGTATTGAACCAGAGAAAGCCCAGCCCGGCCCCGACCATGGCTCCGCACAGGACCGAGAGTTCGCCGGCGCCCTGGACTCTGCTGATCTGCAGATACTCGGACAGACGGGCATTGCCGGCCAGATAGGCGAACAGGAGGTAGGTCCCGGAAGCGATGATCATGGGGCCGATGGCCAGACCGTCCAGACCATCGGTGAGGTTGACGGCATTGCCCGAACCCACCACCACCAGCATGGCGAAAGGCACGTAAAACAGACCCAGCTCGGGACGCACCCCTTTAAAAAAGGGAAAGACCAGATTGGTCTGAAAGGGCGGATAGAGATACAGGATCACTCCGGCCAAAGCCGAGATGAGCAGCAGCCAGAGCATCTTTTGCCGGGCCGGCAGGCCGTCACTGTTTTTATACTTGACCTTGCGGTAATCATCGACGAAGCCGACCACGCCGAAACCCACCGTCACCAGCAGAGTCACCCAGACATAGAGATTGCTCAGGTCGGCCCAGAGCAAAGTCGGCAGCACAATGGCCAGCAGTATCAGGGTTCCCCCCATGGTCGGGGTGCCCTCTTTTTTGAAATGGGACTCGGGACCGAGCTTGCGGATACTCTGGCCGATCTGCAACCGCTGCAGCTTATCGATCAGCCAGGGTCCGAGAATGAAGGAAATGACCAGGGCCGTGATGGTGGCGTAAATCGTCCGGAAGGTGATGTACCGGAAGATGTAAAGCACCGAAAACTCGGTATGCAGTGGATAAAGCAGATGATACAGCATCGACGGCTCCTAACAGTTCCCTGCGGCCAGAGGGATATCCTCGTCGCGCAGCGCACCGCTGATTTTCTCCATGTGCATGGCCCGCGATCCCTTGACCAGCACATGATCGCCACACTGCAACCGGCTGCGCAAATAGGCGACCGCCTCCTCGTGGGAGTTGACCTGGATGATGCAGGCCGCATCCAGGCCGGCCTCGCGGGCGCCGATCGCCACCGCTTCGGCCATGCGCCCGAGCAGAATCAGCATATCGACCCGCCGGCCCGCCGCCAGGCCGATATCCCGGTGCAGTTCGTCGGACGTCTGTCCCAGTTCGAGCATGTCACCCAGCACCGCGATCCGGCGCCCCTCGCCACCCAATTCATCCAGGGTGGCCAGAGCGGCCTTGACCGACAAGGGATTGGCGTTGTAGCTGTCTTCAAGAATCAGAATGTCCTGCTTGATGGCTACCACTTCCATCCGTCCCGGCGCCGGCCGGAAGGCTTCCAGACCACGCCGGATCAATTCTCCATCCACCTCCAGGGCATGGGCGGTGGCCGCCGCGGCCAGGGCATTGTAGACATTATGACGACCGGCCACCGCCAGACGTACCGAATGCCGGCTGCTGGGCAGCAGCAGGTCGAAGGTAATGGCCCGGCCGGTCACGATAATGTTTTCGGCCCGCACCTGGGCCTCGGCCGACAAACCGAAGCAGATGCGCCGTACGCCGTTGGCCACCGGTAACTGGGCCACCCGCTGGTCGTCGGCATTGACCACGGCAATGCCGCCGGGCTTCATGGCGGCGAACAGCTCCCCTTTGGCCCGCAACACCCCTTCGATGTTCTGCAAAGTATCGAGGTGGGCCGGACCGACATTGGTCACCACCCCGACGGAGGGCGCGGCGATTTCCGTCAGACGGGCAATTTCTCCCCGGGCGCTCATGCCCATCTCCAGCACCGCCCATAGGTGATCGGGCTGCAAGCGGAACAGGGTCAAGGGCAGCCCCACCAGATTGTTGAAATTCCCTTCCGTCTTCAGTCCGGGTCCGGTCAGAGCGAGAATTTCCGCGACCATATCCTTGGTGGTGGTCTTGCCGGTGGAACCGGTCAATCCGACCACCGGCCCGGTGAACCCCCGTCGCCGGGCCGCAGCCAGGTCCCCCAATGCGACCAGGGTATCCGGAACCTGGATCAAGGGCACCGGGAAGGCCCCCACGCAGCAGAAAATCATGGCCGTCAAAATTCGGTCCCCGCAGCGGGATGAACAGTTCTCCGGGTTTGAGGGTGCGACTGTCCGTCGATATGCCGGTCACGCTCACTGCCGCACCCGCCGGGATAAGCCGCCCACCGGTGATCCGGGCAATGGTCTGTATATCAAGATTCATTATGAGCTCCCTCCAAACGGCCCAATGCGCGCCGTACTTCCTCGCGGTCATCAAAATGCACTCGCCGCGTACCCAGAATCTGGTAATCCTCATGCCCCTTGCCGGCCACAAGCAACAGATCCCGTTCCGCCAACAGGGAAACCGCAAAGGCAATGGCCGCCGCCCGGTCGGGCAGGGTGACAAAACCACGCCCGGACGACTTTCGAGCTTCTTCCAACGACCACTCCCGCGGATGCACACGCAGGACGCCCTGTCGAACTTCGTCAATAATCTTTTGCGGATCCTCCGTCCGCGGGTTATCGGAAGTCAGAATCGCCAGATCGGAATAACGGGCGGCGACTTCCCCCATGATCGGCCGTTTTCGGGGATCACGGTCACCGCCGCAACCGAATACCGTCAACAACCGCCTCGGTGCAAGATCACTAACGGTTTGCAGCACCTTTTCCAGGGCATCGCCGGTATGGGCGTAATCGACCAGGATCAAGGCGCCGCGATCATTCACGATGCGCTCCAGCCGTCCGGGAACCTGGGGCGCCCGGCTCAGGCCCGCGGCAATGGCCGCAAGGGGCAACTGCAGGGCGATGCCGGCCCCGACCGCGCAAAGCAGATTTTGCAGATTGAATTTGCCGATGAGAGCGGACTCAATCGTCAGAACTCCGGCCGGGGTCTCCAGTTCGGCCCGTATACCGGCCAGGGACAACCGAATCTGACGGGGATGGATCTGCGCCCGACTCGTGGTACCGCAGGTCAGGGCCGCGGGAAACCGCTGCGATAATTTTTCCCCGTACGGATCATCCAGATTGATCACAGCCTTTTGACCGTCCGCCAGCAGTTCGGAAAACAACCGTACCTTACTGGCAAAATAAGCGTCCATATGCCCATGATAATCCAGATGTTCGGGGGTCAGATTGGTAAAGACCCCGACTTCGAAGCGCACGCCATCGACCCGATACTGATCCAGAGCATGGGAAGACACTTCCATGGCCAGGGCATCGGCCCCCTGCCGGCGAAAATCGGCCAACGTCCGCAACAGATCCACCGACTCGGGGGTGGTATGCAACGAAGGCAAGCTCTGCGCCCCCAACCGGTAATTAATCGTTCCCATAACCGCCGGGGTGAATCCGGCGGCCTGCAGAATGGCCTCGACCAGATAGGTCACCGTGGTTTTACCGTTGGTTCCCGTCACCCCGACCACGGGCATAAACGCGGTCGGGTCCCCGTAAAAACAGGCGGCGGCCTGGGCCATGGCGCGACGGGCGTTGTCGACCAGCACCCCGACCACGCCCTCGGGCAGGGACTGCTCCTGCTCGAAGAACACGGCGCGCGCTCCCCGCTCCAGGGCATGCTCAATAAACTGCCGGCCGTCAACCGTGGCTCCGGGCAGGGCAAAGAAGGCCCCTCCACGCTCGACTTTGCGCGAGTCGTAGTAGAGTCCCGGAATCTCCAGGTCGGCAGAACCCAGGACGCGGCAGTCCGGAATTTGTTGGAGCAATGTGCTCAATTTCATCGATCGGCCCTGTTTTTCCAAACCAAACTCCGTCATCCGGCTCAGCTCGGCGGCGCCAGCCTGACCCAGACTTCTTTCGAATAGCGAATGGCGCGTCCCGGCATGGGCGATTGCTCCACCACCCTGCCCGATCCGCGCAACTTGATATTCACCCCACGCTCCGCCATAAGCTGCAAAACCTGGCGATAACTCATGCCGATGCAATCCGGCATGATCAGATTCGTGCCCCCCGGATCTTCGAAAACGGCCTTAATCGCCTGCGGCAAAACCTCTTCCAGCGGCATGGCCGCCAGGGACTGAAGCACCTGGGGATCAGTGGGCGGAATTTTCAGATAACGCAGGGTCTGTTCGGCGATCCTGGAAAATATGGGCGCCGCCACCAGACCGCCATAAACACCTTTATCCGGCTCATCCACCAGCACAACCACCACCAGTTGCGGTTGTTCCGCGGGAACCATGCCGACAAAGGAAGCCACCCGCTTGTCCACCGAATAACCGCCGGTAACCCGATCGACCTTCTGCGCCGTGCCGGTTTTCCCCGCCACATTGAAACCGGGCACCGCGGCCAGGGTTCCGGTGCCGCCATCGGTCACCACCAACGCCATCATTTTGCGCACCTGCCGCGCGACCTCGGGAGAAACCACCTGCCGCACCAGCTCCGGCCGATGTTCTTCCATCACTTCACCACCATTGGTAACTATGCGCTCAACCATGGGCATGCTCATCAACTTGCCGTCATTGGCCAGCACACCGGTCGCCCGGGCCAACTGCAACGGCGTCACCGTCATGCCCTGACCGAAGGCGATGGCGGCCAGATCGATCTCAAACCAGGCCGACGGTTCCCGCAGCAGCCCCCCCGCTTCCCCCGGCAGATCGATCCCTGTTGGGGAACCGAAGCCGAAATCGGCCAGATAACGATGGAAGCGCTCGCGCTCCAGCTTCTTGCCGATCTTGGCCGCACCGATATTGGAACTGACCTTGATGACCTCGGCCGCGTTGATCCGCCCATAGGCATGATGATCATGAATCACCTTGCCCCCGACTTCATAGGAACCGTTTTCACAATCGATCAGACTGTTCGGCGTCAACAGCTTCTCATTGAGCGCCGCCGCCATGAGAAACACCTTGATGGTGGAACCCGGTTCATAGGTGTCGCAAATGGCCCGGTTGCGCCACTGCGAAGGGCGGTAACCGCTGAAGGCGTTGGGATTGTAATCCGGCTGATTGGCCATGGCCAGCACCCTTCCGGAACTCGGGTCCAAAACGATGGCGCTGCCCCCTTTGGCGCCCATTTCAGCGACCCCGGCGGCCAGCTCCTTTTCGGCAATATACTGGACATTCTTATCCAGGGTCAGGTACAGATTCGCCCCACCCTGGTCGCCCGACACCACCCTGTCACCGCTGCCCAAACCGCGCCTGAGGGCATCCTGTTCAACCACCCGGTAGCCGCCCTCGCTGAGCATCTGCGCGTTGTAGCTGAGTTCCAAACCCTCCAGGCCCTTCGGGTCGATGCCGGTAAAGCCAATGACATGGGCGCCGATTTCCGAGTTGGGATAAAACCGCTGATGCTCTTCGATGAAACCGATACCGGCCAACCCCGCCTTACGTACGCTCTGACTTTCGCGCTCACTGACCTGCCTCTTCAGCCAGAGAAAACTTTTGTTCGACTTGATCTTTTTCTGAATGGACGTTTTGGACAGGCCTAAAGCCCGGC
>JARRKW010000262.1:0-1755 GCA_037387645.1 Desulfuromonadaceae bacterium | reverse complement strand
TCTATGTAGATGGAATCGACTTTGACGCTCATCGCCAGTCCCTCGCCGCTCTGATCGTAAATCGTGCCCCGCCTGGGAGTTAAAGAGATGACTTTTTGGTGTTGTCGTTCAGCCCGTTTCTGCCACTCCTTTTGATCTAAAACCTGGATCTGGAAGGCCCGCACCACAATGAAACTGAAAACCACCAAAAAACAGAAACCCACCAGGCGGATGCGGATACGAACCCATTTCTCCAGTTTATCCATCAGTCGATAATCACCACCTGCTCCAGGGTCGGCATGCGCAACCCGAGCTTGGTGCGGGCAACCTGTTCCAGACGAATGGGATTGCGCAAATGAGCGGCTTCCAGGCGCAACTTCTGATTCTCCTGCTCCATCTCCCGGAGCCGGCTGCTCAAACTGGAAATATCGTATTCGAGATTGACCACGGTAATTCGCGACCAGACAAAAAAGAGGGAAACCACCAGCAATACGGCAAGAAACAGGAACAGAGACAGCAGGCGCGGCCGCGCCACCGTAACGGTGTTGAGTTTAGGTAGGGATCTTACCGTGGCATTCGACACTACGTCCTCCTGAAAAATCAGCTACCCGGGGAGACGTCTGACCGCCCGCAAAACAGCGCTCCGCGAACGGGGATTGGCTGCAATTTCCGTCTGCGAAGCCCGCAAAGCCTTGCGGGTCAACAACTCAATCCGGGGCTGTACGTTGCAAACACAGGCCGGAAGACGAGGAGGACAGATGCAGGTTTTGGTTTCCTCCTGAAAGATCCGCTTGACGATCCGGTCTTCCAGCGACTGAAAACTGATGACCACCAGACGGCCTTCCGGTTTCAACAGGTCAATGGCCCTGCTGACCCCAACCGCAACATGCTCGAGCTCCCGGTTGACGTGAATCCGCAAGGCCTGAAACACCCGGGTTGCCGGATGAATCCGGCCCGGCGCCTGTCCGCCGGGGACGGTCTCCCGTACCAGCTCGGCAAGTTGCAAGGTCGTCTCCAGGGGCCGTTCCCGGCGCACCTGGACAATTTTTCGGGCAATCCGACCGGCCCAGCGTTCCTCCCCGAATTCACGAAAGATTCGCGCCAGCTCTTCGGCTGACAACTGCTGCAGCACCTCGGCCGCCGTCTCCCCGCCGGTCGGGTCCATGCGCATATCCAGAGGCGCATCGTGGCGGAAAGAAAACCCCCGCTCGCCGGCATCCAGCTGATGGGAGGAAACCCCCAGATCCAGCAACATGCCGTCCAGCCCATCGATGGCCAACTCGGCCAGAACCATGGCTGCCTCGGCAAAATTGCGATGCCGCAACAGCACCCGGTCACCAAAGGGCTTCAGCTCTTGAGCCGCCTTGCGCAAAGCGGCCGGATCGCGATCCAGACCAATCAAACGACCGTCGGGAGCGGAATGCTCCAGAATCAGTCGGGCGTGACCGGCGCCACCCAGGGTACCATCGAGGTAGATCCCGCCGGGCCTGGGTTGCAGCAGCCCCAACACCTCGTCAGGCATCACCGAGCAATGATCGAAATCACTGCCGTTCACCGTCAGAAGCCCATACTGGCGACAAAATCGGGATTGGCCGACAACAGCTCCTCAGACCTGCGCGTCACCTCGGCATAAACCGCCTGACTGTAGATATCGATCTTTTCCGCCATGCCGACCAGCACGATCTCTTTTTCCAGCCCGGCATGGCTGCGCAGGGCGGGAGGAATCAACACCCGCCCCTGTTTATCAAACAGGCAATCAACGGCCGGATTCAGCAC
>JARRKW010000261.1:0-3392 GCA_037387645.1 Desulfuromonadaceae bacterium | reverse complement strand
GCCGGCAATGGTGGCGGCGGTGGTCATCATGACCGGCCGCAGCCGGATGGTGGCGGCCCCGCGAATCGCTTCCAGTTTACCCTGCCCCTGCTCCTGCAGCTTGTTGGCAAACTCGACGATCAGAATCCCGTTCTTGGAAACCAGACCGACCAGGGTGACCAGTCCCACCTGGGAATAGATATTCAGGGTGGTGGTCCAACCATTGGTCCAGAAGGGGATATTGGGGTTGAACATCTTCAGAAAGGTAAATATCAGGGCACCAAAGATAGCCAGCGGCACGGAACCGGCGAGGATGACGAAGGGATCGCGAAAGCTGTTGAACTGGGCCGCCAACACCAGAAAAATCAGAATCACCGCCAGGGTGAAGGCCGGAAGGAAACGGTTGCCTTCGGTGCGCAACTGGCGGGACTCGCCGGTGTAATCGAGCACATAGCCCTGGGGCAGGATCTTGGCCGCTTCTTCCTCCAGAAACCCCAGCGCCTTATCCAGCGGTTGCGTCGGAAAACCGCTGAGCTTGACGGCGTTGAGCTGCTGAAAGCGGTTGAGGGAGCGAGGTACGGTGGTGGTACGCAGACGGGCCACGGTGGACAAGGGGATCAGGCCACCATTGCGACCACTGACATAGATGTTCTCCAACTGCCCCGGCGTAAGGCGGTCAACCCGCTGGATCTGCGGAATGACCTTGTAACTGCGTCCGGCAATATCGAAGCGGTTGACGAAATTGCCCCCGACCATGGCGGCGATATCGGCCCCGACCTGTTCCAGATTCAGGCCGAGGTCGGCCACCTTGTCTCGATCGATGACGAATTCCGTTTCCGGCTGGTCGATTTTCACGTCGATGCTGGGGGGATAGGCGAACATGCCGCTGCCCATGGCCTTGAACTGCAACTGACGGGCAAACTCGAGAATCTGCTCCGGCTCGGCGATGGAAGAAATAACCAATTCCACCGGAAACTGCCCGCCCCCCGGCAGCGCCGGCGGAGTGAAGGGAAACATCTGGATGCCGGGGATGGCCTGCAGTTTCTGCTGCACCTCGGGCAGGATCTGAAAAATGGTGCGCTCCCGGTCTTCCCAGGGCTTGGTGACCATGCCGCCGAAACCGGAGGTGGGATTGGTAAGCTGGAAGGTGAATTCGGTTTCCGGAATACTGAGAAAAACCCGATTGGCCGCGGCGGCGTAACGGCTGGTCTGATCCAGGGTCGAGTTGGCGGAAGCCTCCAGAGCACCGAAAATGACTCCCCGGTCCTCAACGGGTGCCAGCTCGGAGGCCGAAAAAAGGAACATGGGCACGGTCATGGCGCTGAGCACAATCCACACCAGATAGACCGCCGGCCGGCTGCGCAGGGTGACATCCAACAGACGCCCATAGAGGTTGCGGAAGCGGGCAAAGCCCCGGGCAATCCTGCCCGCCAGTCCGCGCTCCTCCAACCCCGGCTTGAGCAGATAGGCTCCCATCATGGGCGACAGGGTCAGGGCGATGACCCCGGAAAGGACCACCGCCCCGGCCAGGGTGAAGGCGAATTCGCGAAACAGCGCC
The DNA here is from genome assembly GCA_037387645.1 of Desulfuromonadaceae bacterium. GTDB lineage: Bacteria > Desulfobacterota > Desulfuromonadia > Desulfuromonadales > Trichloromonadaceae > Trichloromonas. The sequence goes on along the minus strand of JARRKW010000261.1, from coordinate 1,855 downwards.
CCGGTCAGTCCCCCCTGCAGACCGATGGGCGCATAGACCGCAGCCAGGGTAATGGTCATGGAGATGATCGGGCTGACCAGCTCCCGGGCTCCGAGCAGAGCGGCATCCAGCGGCCTGAGCCCTTCGCTCAGATGACGCTCGACGTTTTCCACCACCACAATGGCATCGTCCACCACCAGACCGACGGACAGCACGATGGCCAGCAGGGTCAGCAGATTGATGGTAAAGCCGAAGGCCTGCATCAAAAAGACCGCGCCGATGAGCGACAGGGGAATGGCCACCACCGGAATAAAGGCCGAACGCAGCGAACCGAGGAACAAAAAGATGACGATGACCACGATCAGCAGGGTTTCGCTGAGGGTCTTGATAACCTCGTGGATGGCGTTATCGATGTACTCGGTGGCATCATAGGCCACCCGGGCCTGCAGTCCGTTGGGCAGATCCTGCTGAATTCCGGCCATCTCGGTTCGAACCCGCTTGATGACATCCAGGGAATTGGCGTTGGGCAGGGGCCAGATGCCTATGAACACGGCGGTCTGGCCGGAAAACCGCACTTCCGCATCGTAATTCTCCGCCCCCAGGGAAACATCGGCGATATCGGAGAGTCTGACGATGGCACCGGCCTGCTCCCGGATTACCAGGCGCTGAAATTCCTCCACCGTATTGAGATTGGTGTCCGTGGTGAGGTTGACCTGAATCAGAGAACCCTTGGTCTGACCGACTGCGGCCAGAAAGTTGTTGTTGGCCAGGGCCCGGCGCACCTGGGTGGGACTGACCCCGAAAGCGGCCATGCGCTCGGGTTTCAGCCAGATGCGCATGGCAAAGGTCCGGGCACCGAGGATGTCGGCCCGCTGCACCCCTTCCAGGGCGGAAAGCCGCGGTTGCACCACTCGCACCAGGTAATCGGTAATCTGATTCTGCGCCAGGATATCGGAGGTAAAGCTGAGATAGGCCGAAGCGAAGCGACTGTCCGCCGATTCGATGTTGATGACCGGCACCTCGGCCTCGGGGGGCAGGTCGGCCCGCACCTGGTCCACCTTGGAACTGATCTCGGCCAGGGCCTTGGTGGCATCGTAATTGAGCTTGAGCCGGGCGGTAATGGTCGACAGACCGAGCCGGCTCTGGGATTCGAGATAATCGATCCCGTCGGCCGCGGCAATGGCCCGCTCCAGGGGGGTGGTGATAAAGCCGCGCACCAGGTCGGCGCTGGCCCCGACGTAAACCGTGCTGACCGTCACCGTGGAGTTCTCGCTGCGGGGATACTGCCGCACGTTGAGGGTTCGAATGGCCTGCAAGCCGGCAATGACGATAATAAAACTGATGACCAGGGCCAGGACCGGGCGATGGATGAACAGGTCGGTAAATTTCATGGGCAACAAAGGGCCTCAAACAAGGCAAAAATGACTCGCCACAAAAACCTGACTCCATTGGAAAAAAAGAACATTCCCTGTTTTAGTCCTTGGCTTTGTGGCAAAAGGCTGTTAGTTGTTTTCCGGTTGCGGCGCCAGTTGGAATTCGGGAGCCAGGGCATTGTCCACCACCACCGCCTGACCGTTGCGCAATTTGAACACCCCGGTACTGACCACCGTCTCCCCCTCCTGCAGGCCGGCGCTTACCGCCACGTAATCACCTCGACTCAACCCCAGCCGCACGAACTGCTGACGCAAAACCCGGGAGGTCCGGCCGGTTTCTTCATCGGTCTTTTCCTCAATGACAAAAACCGAATCGCTGTAGGGAGCATAGAGTACCGCCGTGGCCGGAATGACCAGCACCGGTTCCTGCTCGGGAAGCACCACCGCCACGTTAACATACATGCCGGGGCGCAGGTTCTCGTCCGGGTTGTCCACGGTTGCCT
>JARRKW010000260.1:0-3401 GCA_037387645.1 Desulfuromonadaceae bacterium | reverse complement strand
GCACGAACTAGCGGTTGTTCAGCAGCTCCCGCCGCGGCGGCAGGGCTTTTGCCAGATCCGGGCGCTGCGCGGCCCGGTAGATGGGCTGCAGCCCGCCTGCCGCGAAATCCTCCAGTCGCCGCGGCCAGATCTCTTCTCCCTCTCCCACCACCACGGCATCGGCGTGTCGGGCCGCGTCCTCGGTCACCATGGAGGCGTGAATGCCGCCCAGCACCACCGGCACCCCGCGTTTTCTGAATTCCCTGCTGATTTCGTAGGCTCGTGGCGCCAGGGGGGTCATGCAGGTGATGCCGACCAGATCGGCGTCCAGATCGTAATCGATATCCTCGAAGGCCTCGTCGATGATGCGCACCTGGTATTGGGACGGGGTGTGGCTGGCCAGAATGGCGAGATTCAGCGGGGGCAGGGCCAGCACCCGGACCTTTTCCAGCAGTTTGCTGCGGTAAGCGGGGCTGATGAGGACGATCTGTTTCATGCGGCGGTTCTCAGCGGATGATTTCGGCGAGGTCCCGATACAGGGCTTCCTCGCGGTCGGCGCAGTCGCGGATCATGGCGGCCATGGCGGCAAAACTATCCTGCTCCTGTGCCCGGCCCTTGCAGTTGCGAGCGGCGCTGACGGCGAATTCCCGCCAGCGGTCGCCGATGGCGGTCAGCCGGGTCGAGCTCTCCCGCAGCCGGTCCTTTTCCAGGATGTCCGCTGCTTCCTGCAGAAAGGCGGCGTAGATGAAGCGGAAGCCGGCGCCGCCGGTGCCGATTTCCTCCAGCATCCGCACCAGTTGGCCGAGGTAGAGGATGGCCTTCTCCCGGCCCAGGTTCCGCGGCCAAAATTCCAGGCGCGTCGCCAGAAAACGCATGCCGCGGATGCCGACGATGGGCAGGGGCGCCTTCAGCATGGCCTTGACCACGTCGTCGATGCCCCTTCGCACCGGTCGCCGCAGCTCGAAGGAGGCCGGCACCGCCGTGACGTAGTACATCTTTCCCTTCGGCTGCAGGGCTCCCTTGGTGAAGCGGGCCTTCATGAGATTCAGCCGGTCGCAGAAAACCGGTTCGGGAAAGACCGGATCGCTGACCAGATACCCGCCATCCTGCCGGCTCATGACCACCAGATTGTGCATGTTGAAGTGGAAGCGGTAGGCCGGGGGAAAATAGGGCAGAAACCAGGCGCCGGTCTGCAGGCCCACCGGAATGCCCGTGTCCAGGACGCGGTCGAGCTCGGCCATGGCTTTCTGCGGACTGCGGAAGGTTGTGGTTTTGAGCTTGACGTTGAGGCGGCCCATGGTTCGTTTCAGGATGGCCCCGGTGGTGTAGCGAAAGGTGGTCAACGGCAGGTCGTTGATTTTGACGAAGGGCAGATAGGCGAAGAACAGGCCGCCGCCGATGCCGAAGGCCAGGGATTCGCTCATTTCGAGGCCATAAGAGGACAGCAGGTTGGCGGTGACGCCGCTTTCGCAGTGGGCGGACTGGCGGTGATGGAAAGCAACGCTCATCAGATCAGCCTGTCCTTGCCGGGGCGGTAGTTTTCCTCCAGGGTGGCGGAATCGCAGAACTGGGCCACGCTCAGACCGAACAGGGTAGCGTACTGTTGCAGCACGGCCTGACTCAACCTGGCGAACACCCGCGGGTTGAGGTGCCGCCTGACCCGCCATTTGAACATGCCGACATATTGGGCCAGCAGTTTTTCATCCATCTGGTTTTTTACCATGTGGTAGGCCAAAGGGCTCAACTTCCCGGCTTTGATCTGCTGTTTGACCTGTTCGATCTGCCCGGAGATGATTTCCCAGGCCTGGCCGTTGGCAACGTTTTTCGGTTCCCAGCCGGCACTCGGCACCAGCTGGTAGCGGCCGTCCTCATCGACGGCGTAAACCACCTCTTTCATGCCTTCGGCGATGCCCAGATCCTGGGGAACGTCTTTTTTTCGCATGGAACCTATTACCTGCGTCGATGGGCTGTCATGGTTTGCATAAAAAGATCGCGCTGAGGTTGGCCCATTGCCTGGCCGATGTCAACCGGAAAATGCAGTATGGCTGCCGCGCAGCAAGCAAAAAGCCCGGCGGAAAATTCCGCCGGGCTCGGGGTCTTCAATTGCCCGTTGCCAATCTTCGGCCTCAGGCCTTGCTCACCTGAACGGGGGTCAGATTGCTGGCGGACGGCAGCACCTGCTGGATATTCATCTCCGCGAAGTGGTAGGGCGCGAATATCAGACCGGCGGGAACCTGGTCGCTCAAGCGCAACAAACCCTTGGCGCTGCCGACGGCGGAGGAGACCTTGACGGTATCCCCTTCTTTCAGGCCGTTGCTCTGGGCATCTTCGGGGTTCATTTCCAGATAACCGGAAGGGGCCACCGTCCGGTTCGCCTCGGCGAAGGTGGAGGTGGTGCCGAAATGGAACAGAATCTTGCCGCTGAGCAGCTTGAGTCCCGGTTTGGGCGCGGGCGGTGCTTTGACCTTGGAGAAGGTCAGGCTTTGCTCCTTCGGCCGGAAGGGTTCACGCAGGGTCGGCCGGCACCGTCCGCCGCTGCAGCAGGCGCCCTGCGGGGCATAGCCGGGGACCAGTTCCTTGATTTCGGCAATCACCCCGGCCAGGCTGCAGTCCGCACTGCCGGCAGGGACGAGGCGCTGGTAGAGGGCGGCAAAAATACTCAGATCGTCTTTGGCCTCGCCGAGCGGTTCCCGGACCTTGCCCAGCTTGCTGAGCTGGTGATCGAGGGAGGTCAGGCTGCCGAGTTTTTCCCCGTCGGCGGCGCCCGGCAGGACCACGGTGGCCAGTTCGGTGAGCTCCGTCGCCAGGATATCCTGAACGATGAGGGTTTCCACCTTCTCCAGGGCCTTCAGCCAGCGGCCGCTGTCCGGATAGGACACCAGCGGATTGGTTCCGGCCAGATAGAGGATTTTGATCTGTCCCTGCTCGATGCCCTCCAGAATGCCCTGGGCGGTGCGACCCTGGTCCGGCAGGGTTTTGCCCCAGGCCTGTTCAAACCCGGCCTTGGCGGCGGCGTAATCGCTGCCGCCGGGCAGCAGATCGGATGCCATGCCCATATCAAGCAGTCCCTGGATATTACCCTTTTCATCGAGGGGAAAGACGCCGCCCGATGCGCTGCCGAGAGCGCCGCAGAGGATGGCCAGGTTGGCCACCGCCAGGGCTTTCTCTTCGGCGCCTTCACTGCGCGCCAGATCGGCGCCCAGGAGGACGGCGACATTTTTCGCCTGACCGAGGTAGCGGGCCGCTTTCTTCAGGAGCTCCAGGCTCAGACCGGTGGTTTCGGCGGCCTTTTCCAGGTTGACGGTTTCGAGCTGTTTTTTGATGTCGGCGGCATTGCTGACATACTGTTGCAGATAGGCCTCATCCACCCAGCCGTTTTCGAGCAGTAGCTTGGCCAGGGCCTCGGCCAGGGCGATTTCGGT
>JARRKW010000259.1:0-3406 GCA_037387645.1 Desulfuromonadaceae bacterium | reverse complement strand
GCCCAGGCGGCTCTTGCCTGGATAGCCAGTTCACAACGGGAAGTTGGAGAAATGTTCCGGGTTGCCACGGAACGTCGGGATGCCGGAGTAGGGCTTAAGGCTGATGTCTTGAGGGCGCAGGTTATGGTCGCTCAAATCGATCAGCTCTCTATTTCCGCAGCGCACGAGCTGATTCTGGCGCGTCGACAGCTGGCTTTGGCCATGGGTCGACCTGGCGATGAGGTGGATATTGCCGGGCCTTTGTCTGCGACGACGCTGGCCGTTCTGGCCGAAGACCGCCCCCTGGCGCGGACCGACCTTGAAGCGCTGGCGCTGGAGATGGAGGCGACCGATCTTAGCTATCGGCAAAGCCGTGCCGCGTACCTGCCGCGCTTGGGTCTGAATGTTTCCTATGCTTTCCATGATGGTGCGACGCCTTTTGGGAGCGAGGCCACCGCCTGGAGTGTCCAGGCCGGATTGAATTGGGAGTTATTTGACGGTCTGCGGCGGTCCAACCGGCTGGCCCGCAGCGATGCGGGCAAACGTGCGGCGCGGGCACGTTTCGAAGAGCGGGCACGGCAGGTGGATTATCTGTTGGGACAGGCCCGGTTGCAAGTCGAAGAAACCAGGCAGCACCTGACCGTTGCCGAAAAGGCTTTGATTGCGGCCGAGGAAGGGCAGCGACTGGTCTTGCAACGCTATACCGCAGGCTTGGATGATCTGTCGACCCTGTTGGCTACTCAGGCCGCATTGGATCGGGCGCGGCTGGATTTGGCGCAGGCCACCAGCCGGCATTTGCTGGCGTTGGGCAATGTGGCTTTTCAAAATGGAACCTTTTTGCAGACCATGGTTTTGGCGCAGGAGAATAACCCGTGAAAAAAATTCTAGTGGCGACACAATTGATGGTTTTAACCTGTCTCTGTTCCTGTGGCGGCGACATTGAACCGGGAAGAACCGACCAGGAGTCCCCTCTGATAGAAGGCCTGGTCCTGGCACAGGTTTCTCCTTCGGTTTTGCCCCAGGGTGAGGCTTATGTTGCCACGGTCGAGAGTTCCGATCGCGGACTTATGGCGGCACGCATTGCCGGACAGGTGGAAAAGATTGCGGTTGCCGAGGGGCAACGGGTTGAAGCCGGGGATCTCTTGCTGATCATCAGCGATACCCAGGCCAACGACCGTTGGCGCGAGGCCGAGGCGGCGCGTGCCGAGGCCGCCGGAGCTGTCGCCGCTGCCGAGGCTGCCAAACTGTTGGCGGAGAAGAACTATGCCCGGATGGCTCAGTTGCTTGCTGGCGAGGCCGTAACCCTGCAGGAATTCGATCAGGTGAGCGCCGAGCGGGAAATTTCCCGGCAGCAGCTGATTTCGGCCAAGGCCCGGCTGAGCGGGACCGTTGCCGCCGTTGCCGCCGCGAAAACCGCTTTTTCCTATACCCGGATCACAGCTCCCTATGCCGGAGTGGTGGTACGCAGGTGGGTGGAAAAAGGATCCACCGTCATGCCGGGTGTCAAGCTGTTGACTTTGGACCGCGCCGGACGTTGGCTGGTGCGGGCCGATCTTCCCGAAACCATGGTAGGCAAGGTTCTGCCGGGAGCCTCGTTTCAAGTCGAAATTCCGGCATTGGCCCAGCAGTTTCAGGGGCAGGTCAAAGAAATTCTTCCCGCAGCGGATGCCCTCAGTCGCTCCTTCCAGATCAAAATTGAGTTGGCGGATGATGTTCCCTTAAGTGCTGGAATGTTTGCTCGGGTGCGGCCCCTGGGGGACGGCCCCTCCCTGCTGCTGGTGCCGGAATCGGCCATTGTTACCCGGGGACAACTGACGGCGGTCTATGTGGTGGAAAACAACCGGTTGCAATTTCGACTGGTCAAACTTGGGCGTAGCTTTGGAGAACAGGTGGAAATCCTTTCCGGTCTGGGCGGTGAGGAAACGCTGGTGGTTGAGGGGGCCGCACGGGCGAAAAACGGTGCCCGAGTGGAGGAGTAAGGTATGGCGGAGAAAAAACACGCACTACCGACCCGGATCGTCAACAAATTCCTGGAAGGGAATCTGTCGGTCATTCTGATTCTGTTGTCACTGCTCGCCGGTGCAGTCGCCCTGCTCCTGACTCCGCGGGAAGAGGAACCGCAAATCATCGTGCCCATGGCCGATGTCTATGTTCATTTGCCGGGGGCAAGCGCCGAAGAAGTGGAGAAGCAGGTGGCGACCCGGCTGGAAAAGTTGCTCTGGCAGGTTGATGGGGTGGAATATGTTTAGTCCATGTCCCGTCCTGACCTGGCCGTGGTGACGGTGCGTTTTTATGTCGGCGAGGATCGCATCGCTTCCCTGGTCAAGTTGCACAATAAGATCAAGACCCATATCGACCTGGTGCCGCCGGGGGTGAGCGGTTGGGTGATCAAGCCGGTTGAGGTGGATGATGTGCCCATCGTCAACTTCACCCTCTATTCGGCCACGGTTTCCGACCATGGTCTGCGGCGGGTCGCCGAGGAGGTGGTCGACCGGCTGCAGTCAGTGCACAATACCTCGGTGACCTCCGTGATCGGCGGGCGGCCCCGACAGGTGCGGGTCGATATCGATCCGGTGGCCCTGGCGGCCCGAGGCCTCGATCTGCTTGAGGTGCGGCGGGCTCTGGCCGGCGCCAACCTGGAGCTGCCGGCCGGACATTTCCAGCGGCAAAATGAAGATTTGCTGGTCCGTGGCGGCAGCTTTTTTCTTTCCGCCGAGGAGGTCGACGGCCTGGTGATCGGAGTGCAGAACGGTCAGCCCGTTTATCTGCGGGATGTGGCGCAGGTGACTGACGACATGGCCGAGGCCGACCAGTACACCCGCTTCCGTTTCGGCCCGGCTGGCGGTGTCTCGGCGGTGGACCGGGCCGGTGAATTTCAGGCGGTCAACATCGCCGTGGCCAAGAAAAAAGGGACCAATGCGGTGGTGGTCGCCAAAGGGGTGATCGAGGCCGTCCGGCAGATGCAGGGCACCATCATTCCCGACGACATCCGCGTGGAAATCACCCGCAACTATGGGGAAACCGCCGACCACAAGGTTAATGAGCTGATCACCCATCTGGTCATTGCGGTCGTTACCGTGCTCGGTCTGGTCCTGTTCGCCCTGGGCTGGCGCGAGGCGCTGATCGTGGCCGTGTCCATACCGATCATCTATTCCCTGACCCTGCTGATCAATTACTGGTTCGGCTATACCATCAATCGAGTCACCCTGTTCGCCCTGGTCCTGGCCCTGGGGCTGCTGGTCGACGATCCCATCGTCGATGTGGAAAATATCTACCGGCACTTCAAAATGAAGAAGGAACCCCCCCGCGATGCCGTGCTGACGGCTATTGACGAGGTGCGGCCGCCGGTCATTCTGGCCACCCTGGCGGTTATTCTCTCCTTTTTGCCCATGCTGTTCATTACCGGCATGATGGGCCCCTATATGCG
>JARRKW010000258.1:0-6167 GCA_037387645.1 Desulfuromonadaceae bacterium | reverse complement strand
ACGACAACGACATCATCTATAAGCGGGTTGAACGGCTGCCGGGGGATCGCCTGGCCATTACCGTCTATGACGAGCAGGCCAGCGCCCAGGTCGATGCGCTGATGAAGAAAGATTTCGGTAATCTCGAAGCGCTGACCCTGACCGATCAGGGGGGCTACATCCAGAAGAATTACCGCCTGAGCAACCAGGAGGTGGCCAGCATCAAGGATGACGCCATTCGCCAGGCGCTGGAAACCCTGCGCAACCGGATCGACCAGTTCGGGGTCAGCGAGCCGACCCTGCAACTGCAAAACGATAATCGCATCCTGATCCAGCTTCCCGGCATCAAGGATCCGGAACGGGCCATCGCTCTGCTCGGCAAGACCGCCCGGCTGGAGTTCAAAATGGTGGTCGATGACGCCAATCCCGAAGATGCCGTCAAGGGCATTCTGAAGCCCGGCACCCAACTGCTCTACGAGAAGGATGTCAACCGCCAGACCGGACAGGTGCTCGAAAAACCGCTGGTGGTCTATGAAAAGATCGTTCTGACCGGTGATTTGCTGGACGATGCCCAGGTACGCATCGACAACCGCTTCAACGAGCCCTATGTCGCCATCGATTTTAACTCGGTCGGCGCCAAGCGGTTCGATCAGATTACCGCGGCCAACGTCGGCAAGCGCATGGCCATCGTGCTGGACGATACGGTTTATTCGGCTCCGTTCATCCGGGAACGGATTTCCGGCGGCAGCGCCCAGATCAGCGGCTCCTTCAATGAGCAGGAAGCCACCGACCTGGCCATCGTGCTGCGGGCCGGATCCCTGCCGGCGCCGGTGCAGAGTCTGGAAAATCGCACCGTCGGCCCGTCCCTGGGACGGGACTCCATCAATCAGGGCATTGTCTCTATCATTGTCGGCGGTTTGCTGGTTATTCTGGCCATGGCGGTCTATTACAACCTGTCCGGACTGGTGGCCGACCTGGTGCTGATATTGAACGTGTTCTTCATCATGGCCCTGCTGTCCATGTTCAAGGCGACCCTGACCCTGCCGGGTATCGCCGGTGTCGTTTTGACCATCGGCATGGCGGTTGACGCCAACGTCCTCATCTTCGAACGCATCCGTGAAGAACTGCGGCTCGGCAAGACGGTGCGCAACGCCGTCGAGTCGGGTTACAGCAAAGCGTTCCTGACCATCGTCGATGCCAATGTGACTACCCTGATCGCCGCCCTGGTGCTGTTCCAGTTCGGCACCGGACCGGTCAAGGGCTTTGCCGTCACCCTTTCGGTGGGCATTGTCGCTTCGCTCTTTACGGCGATTTTTGTCTCCCGGGTCTTTTTTGATTTTTTCCTGGAGCGTCGTCAAATCAAACGACTGAGCATATAGAAGGAGGCCTCCATGGAACTGATCAAACCCAATATCAATATCGATTTCATCAGCAGAAAAAATATCGCCGTTTTGTTCTCGGCGCTGCTGATTCTCATCGGCTTTCTCTCCCTGCTCATCAAGGATGGTCCCAATTACGGCATCGACTTTGCCGGCGGCACCCTGGTGCAGGTCCAGTTCAAGCAGGACACCGGGGCGGTGGAAATCAAGGACGCTCTGAGCGGACTGGAGCTCGGCAGTCTGGTCATTCAGCAGTTCGGCGAGGACGCCAATGAGTTCCTGATCCGATCGCAGAATTCCAGCGCCGAACTCGAAGGCCTGTCCCAGTCCATCGCCGGTGCCCTGGAAGGGCGTTATGGAGAAGGAACCGTCGAAGTCCGCCGGGCGGAAATGGTCGGTCCCCAGGTCGGCAAGGATCTGCGGCAAAAAGGGTTTAAGGCCATTCTCTGTGCCATGATCGGAATTCTGATCTATGTCTCCTGGCGTTTCGAGTTTCGTTTTGCCATCGGGGCCATCGTTGCTCTGGTGCATGACGTGCTGATTACCCTCGGGGCCTTTTCCCTGTTCAACATGGAAATCGACCTGCCGGTTATCGCCGCGTTCCTGGCGATTATCGGCTATTCCCTGAACGATACCATCATCGTCTACGACCGGATTCGGGAAAATATGGGGAAACACGCCAAGGACGGCCTGCCGCTGATCATCACTCGCAGCATCAACGAAACCCTGTCCCGAACCATTCTGACCTCCGGTACCACCATGCTGGTGGTGGTGGCCCTGTTCCTGTTCGGCGGCGGGGTGATTCATACCTTTGCCTTCGCCCTGCTGGTCGGTATCCTGGCCGGTACCTATTCCTCCATTTTTGTTGCCAGTCCCATCCTGATATACTGGGAAGAATGGAAGGGGAAAAAAAGAGGCAAGGCACCTGCGGTCAAGGGAGGCGCTGCATGAAGAAAGAGACCCTGCTGTTCATCGTCATGGCCCTGATTGTCGGCATCCTGGTCGGTGCCTTGATCAGCAAGGAGAAAAAAGTGCCCGTTTCCACGGTGGGGTCGGCACCGACGACGGCAGTAAGCAATGTTCAGCAGAACATGCAGATGCTGGAGAACTTGGTGGCGGAAGACCCCGGCAACCGCGGCGCCTGGGTTCAGCTCGGTCATACCTATTTCGATGCCGATCAACCGGTCAAGGCCATCGAGGCCTATAACCGGGCCCTGGCCATCGATCCCAACGATCCCGACGTGCTCACCGATCAGGGGGTGATGTTCCGACGCATGGGTCTGTTCGACCGGGCCGAGGAGAACTTCATCAAAGCCAATCAGCTCAATCCCAGGCATCAGCAGAGCCTGTATAATCTGGGGGTCGTCTATCACTACGATCTCAAGGATGACACCCGTGCCCGGGAAGTCTGGACCCGCTATCTGGAGATCAACCCCAGTGGACCGGGAGCCGATAGCATCCGACGCGAATTGGATGGTTTGCTGACGCCTGCTTCCACCCTGGCTCCGGCCGAGTAGACCCTCACCATGGGGCGTAAGCCTGTATTCCGACCGGCCGGAGCAGTCGCTTCCGGTCGGTTATCTAGCGGAAAATAACCCCATGCATCCGATTAACCCGAAACGCTGGCTGTTGCGAAAGACCCTGGCGCCGGGCGCCGAAGCCCCGACGCTGGGAGAGGCCCTGCAACTGTCACCGCTGATCGCACGGGTACTGCTGCTGCGCGGTATCAGCTCCGCCGAGCAGGCCCGCGCTTTTCGCGAAGGGCGGCTGGCCGATCTCCCTGATCCCTTTTTGCTGCTCGGCATGTCCCAGGCCGTTGCCCGCCTGCTGCGGGCGCAGCAGGCCGGGGAAGCCGTTCAGGTGCACGGTGATTATGATGTGGACGGCATTACCGGTTCGGCGCTGTTGGTCGAAGGACTGCGTCAGCTGGGGCGTTTCGGCCCATGCCGAAGCCGCCCTGGCCGAGTCTCTGGGGCTCGATCTGATCATCACCGACCATCATCATCCGCCGGAGCGTTTACCTTCGGCCTGTGCCGTCATCAATCCCCAACAACCGGATTGTTCCTTCCCCGACAAAGAGCTGGCCGGCGTCGGCGTGGCCTTTTTTCTGTTGATCGCCCTGCGCAAAGCCCTGCGGGAAGCCGGTTGTTTTGCCGCGCGCCCCGAACCGGACCTGCGTCTGCTGCTGGATCTGGTGGCCCTGGGAACCATTGCCGATATGGTGCCGCTGACCGGGGTCAACCGGTCGTTGACCCGGATAGGGTTGCAATTGCTCGATCAGTCCTCCCGGCCCGGGATAAACGCCCTGAAGGAGGTTGCCGGCGTCGAGCGGGTGAGCTGTGGCAAGGTCGGTTTCCAGTTGGCGCCGCGCCTCAATGCCGCCGGACGACTCGAGGATGCCGCCCTAGGCGTCGAACTGTTGCTGAGTGACGATTTCGCCGCCGCCCTGAGCACGGCCCGTTTGCTGGACGGCCTGAACCGGGAGCGCCAGACCCTGGAAAAACAGGCCCTGGAACAGGCCATCGAACGCCTGGAGCGGGATCCGGCGCCGGAGCGGCGCTCCATCGTCCTGGCGGATGAACGCTGGCATCCCGGGGTTATCGGCATCGTCGCCAGCCGTCTGGTGGAACGCTACCATCGACCGACCGTGCTGATCGCCCTGGCCGATGGTCTGGGCAAAGGCTCGGCTCGTTCCATCCGTGGTTTTCACCTCTACGAGGCCCTCGACCGCTGTTGTCAGCACCTGCTCGGTTTCGGCGGGCATGCCTATGCCGCCGGGTTGTCCCTTGCCGCCGGAAGTGCGGACGATTTCAGCGCGGCCTTTGAATCTGCCGCTGCGGCGCTGACAGCGGACGATCTGATTCCCCAGCTGTTGCATGATGGCGAAGTATTGCTGCAGGAACTTGATCCGGCGACGGTGACGCAACTGGCCGGCCTGCAACCCTTCGGCATGGGCAATCCCGAGCCGGTTTTCGTGGTGAATGGCGTCCGCACGCAGCAGGCCGCCGTGGTCGGCAACGACCATCTGCGCTTTACCGCCCGCCAGGATGGCTACAGTCTTCCCTGTATTGCCTTTGGTATGGCCGAGCGTCTGGCTCTCTTAACAGGTGAAATGGACCTGCTCTGTACCCCGGTGCTCAATCCATGGAAGGGGCGTGACGAGGTGCAGCTGCGGATCAAGGATATGCGACCGTCGATTTGATCGAACCCGACAGGAGTTCGTTGTGCGCGACTTTTTCGGTACCCTATTTTATCCCTTTTTGTTACCCGCCGGCGCTCTGTTCGGGCTGGCGCTGTTTTTTGCCCGAGGCTCTTTCGCTGCCGCCCTGCTGCCTGCGGTAGCGCTCCCCCTTTTCTGGCTCGTTGCCGCCGGCGGTCTGTTTCTCGGCTGGCGCTTCAACCGCTCCCGGCTCTTTTTGGCCATGCTCTGTCTGGTCGCCGCCCAAGTGGTGTTGCATCGACCTCAAAGCGTCCAGGAACAACAGCTGGTGGTGGCTCTGGTCGCCTTGCTTTGGCCGCTGAATCTGGCTTTTTTCGCCTGTCTCGCCGAGCGGGGACTGTTCACCCCGTGCGGCCTGCTGCGCCTGCTGTTGGTGTTCGGCCAGCTTGGCGGCGGTTTCTGGCTTTGCCGGCAGTGGCCTGCCGAAACCCTGCATTGGTTGAACGCGCCCTGGTTGCAGCATCCCCTTTTGGACCGCCTCCCCTGGGGGCAGGCGGTGGTTGGCGCCGTGGGTTTCGGCCTCCTGGTTCTGCTGTACCGCTTTATTCGTCATCCGGGGGTGTTGGAGTCGGGATTCTGTTGGTCCCTGCTCACGCTGATCGTGGGACTGTCCGGTCCCCAGGCCCATTGGCCGCTGTTTTTCGCCTTCAGCGGACTGATTTTGCTGCTGGGTCTGTTGGAAAGCTTTCATTTCATGGCTTTTCGTGACGAGCTCACCGGATTGCCCGGACGGCGGGCGCTGAATGAAGCGCTGCTCAAGCTTGGGAGTCGCTACAGCCTGGCCGTGATTGACATTGATTTTTTCAAGATATTCAACGATCGTTACGGTCATGACGTGGGGGATCAGGTCCTGCGGATGGTGGCGACCCGACTGGCCGCCGTGCGCGGCGGGGGACGTGCCTTTCGTTTTGGCGGGGAAGAGTTCGTGCTGCTTTTTCCGGGGCGGACGTTGCCGGCGACCCTGAAGGTTCTGGAACAATTGCGCCAGGATATCGAGGATGCGGAATTCTCTCTGCGCGGTCGGTTCCGTCCCCGCAAGAAACCGGCCCAGCCGCGAAAAAATTCGCCCGCAAGGAGAAAACTTCGGGTTACGGTAAGTATCGGTGTGGCCGAACGGGAAGGTGAGCTCAAATCGCCCATGCAGGTTCTCGAGGCGGCCGATCAGGCGCTGTATCGCGCCAAAAAACGAGGTCGCAATCAGGTTTGCCGCTGAAAATTTTTGTTGCCGGCCTGTCATTTCGTCTGATCCGGGGTATGCTTGCAGAAAATGCAGCAAAGGAGCGGACAACATGAGCCTGGCTGAGTCGATTGCAATACCCCTGGGAACATTGTTGCCCCCGTTTCAGTTGCCGGACGCCTTTGGCAAAACCCATGTCGGTTATGAACTCATGGGATCCCATGGCTTGCTGGTGGTATTCATCTGCAATCACTGCCCCTACGCCAACGCCCAATGGCCGCGTCTGGTCCGTTTGGCGGCCCATGGCCGGGCCTTGGGGATCCAGACGGTCGCCATCAATTCCAATATCCACCCCGCTTATCCCGAGGACGCGGCGGATAGAATGCCCGCCAAAATCCGCCAGCTCGACATC
>JARRKW010000257.1:0-3409 GCA_037387645.1 Desulfuromonadaceae bacterium | reverse complement strand
GGCAGAGCCGGGTCATTTCGGCGCGCAAACCGCTGTTGCAGGCGACGCCACCGGCCACGACAATACGGTTCAGGCCTTCCTCTTTGGCCGCCCGCAAGGTTTTTTTGCACAACACCTCAACCACGGCGGCCTGAAAACTGGCCGCCAGATCCTGCAGAGCCTCCATGTCCATGGGGCCGTGCAATTCATTGACCTGATTGAGCACCGCCGTCTTGATGCCGCTGAAACTGAAATCGAGATTTTTACGATGCAGCATGGGGCGGGGAAAATCGATGGCCCGTGAATTGCCCTTAGCGGCCAGGCGATCGATCTGCACCCCACCCGGATACCCCAGACCCAACAGTTTGGCGACCTTGTCGAAAGCTTCGCCGGCGGCGTCATCCAGGGTCCGGCCCAGGGTCCGATAGCAACCGATGCCGTCTACCCGGTAAAGATGGGTATGCCCGCCGGAAACCGCCAGAGCGAGATAGGGGAAAGCGACCTCATGCTCCAGCAACGGCGCCAGAATGTGCCCCTCGATGTGATGAACGCCGACCAGCGGCAGATTGCGAGCGAAGGCGATGGCTTTGGCCACCGACAAACCCACCAGCAGGGCTCCGACCAGACCCGGGCCGCGGGTTACCGCCAGCCCTTCGATGTCGTCGAGGGTAACCCCGGCTTGCTGCAAGGCTTCATCCACCACCACCGAAATGGCTTCCAGGTGTTTACGCGAGGCCAGCTCCGGAACCACCCCGCCGTAACGGGCATGGACATCCACTTGGGAGGCGACAATATTGGAAAGCACCTGTCGACCATCCCGAACCACGGCGGCAGCCGTTTCATCGCAGGAGGATTCTATGGTCAATAACAACATGGGGAAACCCGGTGATTAGTGATTCGTGATTCGTGGTTGGTGGTTCGGCCCTGTTTGAACCAATCACAAATCACAAATAACCGCTTTTTTACAGCAAATTAGCGGCCAGTTCGGCCAGGGAGGAACGTTCCCCTTTGGTCAGGGTGACATGTCCGGCAATTTCCTGCCCCTTGAACTTTTCCACCGTATAGGTCAAACCGTTGCTGGAGGAATCGACGTAGGGATTGTCGATCTGATAGGGGTCGCCGGTCAAGACGATTTTCGTTCCCTCTCCGGCCCGGGTGATAATGGTCTTGACTTCGTGCGGCGTCAGATTCTGGGCCTCATCAACGATCATATACTGTTTGGGAATGGACCGTCCGCGAATGTAGGTCAAAGGCTCGATTTCGAGAATGCCCATGTCAACCAGTTCCTTGTAACCCCGCTTGTGCTTGCCGCCGCGCTCCTCCACCGTCCCCAGCAGCAACTCGACGTTATCGAAGATGGGCTGCATCCAGGGGGCAAGTTTTTCCTCGATGTCGCCCGGCAGGAAACCGAGATCCCGCCCCATGGGAAAAACCGGCCGGGAAACCAGCAACCGGCTGAAATCCCCCTGATCCGCCACCAGATGCAGTCCGGCGGCAATGGCCAGCAGGGTCTTGCCGGTGCCAGCCTTGCCGACCAGGGTCACCAGTTGGATATTGTTGTCCAACAACAGGTTAAGGGCAAACTGCTGTTCCCGATTGCGCGGATGAATCCCCCAGAGGCCTTCCTTCGGCGGCCGGATCAGGGGATTGACCCGTTGCAGGGCGGCGCTGTAACGACCGATCCCGGTATGGGAGGGGTTGGCAGCGTCCACCAGGGTGACGCACTGATTGGGGAAATAGTCCCCCTCCAAAGCGAGATAGCCCTGTCCATAAAAACGATCGACCTCATCCTTGGGCAGCGAGATTTCGAGTGCCCCGGAATAGAGCTCGTCGATGGACACCTTGTCCGATTCATAATCGGAAGCGGTCAGCCCAACGGCATCGGCCTTGATGCGCAGGTTGGTATCTTTGGTAACGAAAACCACCGGACAGTCACAATGTTTCTGCAGTTCCACAGCCACGGCCAGAATTCGATTATCCCCGCGATCGACCTGGAGTTCGGGGGGCAGGCTTTTCATGGCAGCCTCGGTGTAGAGCTTGACCTGAAGCAGACCCCCCTTCTCCAGTTTCACCCCATCGATCAATTTATTCTGCGCTCTGAAACCATCCAGAAGACGTGAAATCTGTCGGGCGTTACGTCCCTTCTCATTCATGTCTTTTTTGAATCGATCGATTTCTTCAATAACGGTTATGGGAATGACCAGGTCATTTTCCTCAAAACGAAATATAGCCTGCGGGTCATGCAGCAGAACGTTGGTATCCAGCACAAAAGTTTTCTTCATCGACCACCCTTTCCGACCAGGGGAAAAACGGGCATGAACCCGCAAAAAACAACGGAACCCAAAAAGGCCTGAAGTTCCAAAGCAGCGGCCATCGGAAAACCACCGATGGCTCAGGTTTTCGCAACCAGGACCGCCAAGGCCGCCAACAGTTTTTTAATATCTTCGGGGGTATTGAAATATCCCGGGCTGATACGAACCGTTCCCTGGGGGAAGGTGCCGATGGTCCGGTGGGCATCCGGCGCACAGTGCAATCCGACCCGACAGACAATATCGTGGTCCCGGTCCAGCAAAAATCCGACCCGGGCCGGATCCCAGCCCCGGAGATTGAAGGACACCGCGCCGCCGTGCACATCCGGGTTCATGGGACCGTAAACATCCACCCCGTCGATGGCGGCCAACCCGGACAGCAGTTGCCCGAGCAGGGCGGACTCGTGGTCGTGAATACGCGCCAGTCCGGCCTGCCGGATAAATTCGACAGCCGCCTTCAGCCCGGCAATCCCGGGAGTGTTGAGGGTTCCGGCTTCAAACCTCTCCGGCATCTGTTCCGGCGGTGCCTCCGAGTCGGAATCGCTGCCGGTACCGCCATAGATGCGGGGAGCCAACCGCACCCCCTCGCGCACATAGAGCAATCCAGTGCCCTGCGGTCCCAGCATGCTCTTATGCCCGGCCACCGCCAGCAGATCGATCCCCATGGCTTCAACGTCGATGGGTATCGCACCGGCGCTCTGGGCTGCATCAACCAGAAAAAGGATCCCCTGCCGTCGACACCAGGAGCCAAGCGTTGCAATCGGCTGCACTGCTCCGGTGACGTTGGAGCAATGAGACAATACCAGCAACCGAGTATTTCCGCGACAGGCGGCCATGACCGCCGCCGGGTCGATTTGCCCCAAGGCGTCGGCCGGAACCTTAATCACCTCAACCCCTTGCCTTTGCAGGGCGCGCAGGGGACGGGTCACGGCATTGTGTTCCATGCTCGAAGTCACCACCCGATCACCAGGCTGCAACAGTCCGAACAAAGCCAGATTGATCGCCTCGGTCGCATTGGCGGTAAAAACGATCCGGGAACTGTCGGCAATGGCGAAAAAATCCGCCAAAGCTTCCCGGGCTTCGAAAATCAACCGTCCGGCAGCCAGCCCGAGACGATGCCC
>JARRKW010000256.1:0-3414 GCA_037387645.1 Desulfuromonadaceae bacterium | reverse complement strand
CTGTGATTGAGGCGTGAGCGCTGACTGCTCACTCGGATCTGTACTCCCATTTCCGACGGGATAAAGCGCCCCCAGGGCAAGCGCACCGACTTGCCATACAGATCAGGAAAATCCCGACTTTTGAACGTCGCCAGTCGGACCAGAATCCGGCTGGCGCTACGCAACCAGAGATTGGAACGATAAATTTCCCGCAAACCACCCGTAAATTCGACGCCCCCGGCTCCCAGGTTGATCTTTCCCATCCCCAAAGCCTCCAGCTCCCGGGCACAAATCTCTTCCAAACCGGGAGCGGTCACAGCGAAAAGCTTTTCGACACTTTTTTTCAAAAAATCCTCCGGCTCAAATTCCGTCACCGTCCGGTAAAATGCGGACCAACAGCGGATCGCAGTACAAAACTGCATTAAATCAGGTAAATGGGTTGGCCTATATAGACAATCTCAGTATAATGGGAAGGGTAAATTGGGCGTGAACAAATCCGGACAGGGATAAATGCGATCATCCAGGATATCCACAACCTCACTTGGATGCGCCGCCGATCCATTTGTTGAAAAAATGTCGTTTAAGGACTACTCCGCTTTTGCCTGGAAGCCGTTTCTCTTAAAACCCACTCTGTCCCAATCCTAGATCGAATTTATGACCTATACAAAATATTTCAAATCCGGCCAGAAGATTCTCCTGACACTTAAAACGGAAGAGCCCCCCGCCGGTCGGACCATCTCCCTGACCACCCATCTTTTGGACGTCGGTGACGACTATTTCGACCTCTCCCTTCCCTATGGCGACAAGGATGAGGAAACCTACCCTTTTCTTCCCGATCAACCCTTTGTCATATTTTCGGAAGCCTTTGGGGTCGGCCTGAAACTGAGTTGTCACTTTTCCGAAAAGCCGGGGAAAGGGACCATCCGCATGGCCGTCGCCAATGACCTGCAGGTTTTTCAACGCCGCTCCGACCCACGAATTGAGGCGCACGCCGGGCTGCGTTACACCAAAGGGCGAGGCACCCTGCGCACCTTCCACGAACAATGGGAAAAAAATATCCAGATCCTGCAACTCGGCAAGGACCTCTCCAAGCTCGGCGCCTTTCCCAAACGCACTCTCAATCTCAGCGTCGGCGGCATGCGTTTTGATGTCAAAGGTCCGGTCGAGGTATCCGACATCTGCCTGATCTTTCTCGACATCGGCACTCCACCCCCCATCTGTGCCCTGGCTGAAATCACCTGGGTGGAGGAAACGGGAACCGAAGAACGCTTCACGGCCGGGATGCGCTTCGTCTCCCTGCTCGACAACGACCGAAAACGAATCGAATCCTTTGTAAAGGATGCCATCCGGCTGCGGGGCGCCGCGGAAGAGACCGAAGAGTCAGAAACTCCGTAACAGGGAATTGCCGCTTCCGGCCCCTTTCCACCGTCGCAAAACCTCAGGGGAAATCCGGCCGAGGCTGGGCCGGACCGGGCACGACCCCGCTTCGTCTGAGCCGCGACAGGAACTCCTGACGCGGCAGCAATTTCGCGCCCAGAGAAAACAGGTGGTCGTTGGGCAGCTGACAATCGATGAGAGTCCAGCCCTTTTGCCGCATCCGTCTCACCAGCGCCACCAACGCCACCTTGGACGCATCGGAGACTCGGTGAAACATCGACTCACCGAAAAAACAGCGTCCCAAGCAAACACCGTACAATCCCCCAACCAGTTCGTCCCCCTGCCAACATTCCACCGAATGAGCAAACCCGAGGCGATGCAAATTCTCGTAGGCCTGCTGTATGCCAACGGTGATCCAGGTTCCGGAGTTTTGTTTGGGGCGATTCTCGGCACAGGCCGCAACGACGGCGGAAAAGGCGGTGTTGAAACTGCTGCGGAAACGGCTCCGGCGCAGGGTTTTGGCCAGACTGCGGGAAATGTTCAACTCGTCCGGAAAAAGAACGCAACGGGGATCGGGCGACCACCAGAGAATCGGCTCCCCTTCACTGAACCAGGGGAAAATGCCCATGGAATACGCCAGCAACAGCCGAGAAGAAGACAGATCCCCACCAACGGCAAGCAAGCCCTCGGGTTCGGAAAATTCCGGGGGAGGGAAAAGCAACTGATCATTGAGCCGATAAATGGGCATGCTCAGGGGCGGGATCTGCCGACACTTCCGGCATCAGCGTTAAGATCAGGACCAGGCAAAAGTAAGATCTCCACGCTGCAAACCGATACGCACAGCCCCTCCGTCATGCAACCGGCCAAACAGGATTTCACCCGCCAGCACATCACTGATGGAGGTCTGAAGCAAACGGGCCAAGGGCCGCGCCCCATATACCGGATCATAGCCACGCCGGGCCAGATGAAGTTTGGCGGCCGAGGTCACCTTGAGAGCAACATTACGCTCCGCCAGGCTCTTCCTCAACTCATCCAAAAACTTGTTGACAATGCAGACCATAACTTTTTCGCTTAAGGCATGGAAAGGGATGACGGCATCGAGCCGATTACGAAACTCGGGAGAAAAGGTTTTCTCCACCGCCTGCTTCAGGCCGGCCCGTTCCAGATTGCCAAACCCGATGGGGGTGGCGCTCATCTCCCGAGCCCCAGCATTGCTGGTCATAATCAGAACGACATTACGAAAATCAGCCTTGCGACCGTTGTTGTCGGTCAGAGTGCCGTGATCCATCACCTGCAACAGAATGCTGAACAGGTCGGGGTGAGCCTTTTCAATTTCATCGAGGAGAACCACGGCGTACGGATTCTTGACCACTCCATCGGTCAGCAACCCACCCTGATCAAAGCCAACATAGCCGGGAGGGGCGCCGATCAGGCGGGCAACCGAGTGTTTCTCCATATATTCACTCATGTCAAAACGCAGGAATTCAACCCCCATCTGCATAGCCAACTGCCGGGCCACTTCGGTCTTGCCCACCCCGGTCGGTCCGGTAAACAGAAAGGATCCAACGGGTTTATCGGGATGGCCGAGTCCGGCCCGAGAGCGGAGGATAGAACGACAGAGCAGCTCGATGGCGGTATCCTGGCCAAAAACCTGACGCTTGAGATCCCGCCCCAGGTTTTGCAATCGCCGCCGATCCGAATTGGAAACCGAGCGGGACGGCACCCGGGCGATACCGGCTACCACTTCTTCAATATCACTGACCTGAACCACAGCCTCCCGACGGTTGCCGATGCGGAAGGAGGCTCCCACCTCGTCAATCACATCGATGGCCTTGTCCGGCAGATGGCGGAAGTTGATATGCCGGGCCGAGAGTTCCGCCGCCGCCTGTAGCGCTTCATCACTGTAGATAACATTGTGATGCTTTTCGTAATACCCCTTGAGCCCCCGCAGAATCGCTACCGTATCCTCCACACTCGGCTCAATGATGTCGACCTTCTGGAACCTCCGGGAAAGAGCCCGATCCTTATCGAACAGATTTTTATATTCCTCAAAGGTGG
>JARRKW010000255.1:0-3417 GCA_037387645.1 Desulfuromonadaceae bacterium | reverse complement strand
GATGGCCGTCGCCATGGCAGTCGGTGCAGACACCGCCGTTGGGGAAGTCGGTTTCATAGGGCTCGAACAGGGGTCCCGCTCCCTGTGGGTCGACGTGACAGAGGCCGCAATCATTGTCATGGACGCTACCGACCAGGTCCGAGTCGGGGGTGCCGTGGCATTCCAGACACTCGGCCACGGGCAGAACGAATCCGGCCGTGGTGTGATTGAGGCCGGCAAAGCCGTTTTCATGGGCGTGACAGGAGGTACAGCGGGTGCCGTCGAAGTGGGATTGCTGCGGACCGCTGCCGTCGTTGCGATGATGGGCGGTCTGGGTATGGCAGACCTCGCAGACGCCGTCATAGGTGGTGTCGCCGTCGGCGAAGGAATTGACGCCCGTGGCCCGGAACAGCCGTACCTCTCGACTGCCGCTGTTCGGTGTGGTGATGAGGTTGCGTGCCAGCTGGCCGTAAATAACGGCAAAGTTTTTATTGCCGTCAGAGACTTCAGGCAGATTCATGGGCCCTGCCACGGTGATGGTATCGGCGGTGTTGGCGACGATACCGTAATTGTTCCAATCCGCCTGCCAATTTGTCCCATAGTCATCCACATTGGGGAAGAGTACCATGCCGACCAGGCTGTTTTCCTCCCAGTTCGCTCCGGTCATGGTCAGGGTGGTGTCGGTTATGCCGCCGGTATCGGAAAAGCCGGACAGGAAATAACTGTCCGTTCCGTAGGCCCAGTATTGGGCTTGCAAGTGGGGGTTGTGACAGGTGCGGCATTGCATGGCCCAATCGCCGTATTTATTGGAGGTGGTGGTACTGGAATGACTGATCTCCGGCGTGGCAAAGGAGCCGTCGTGGCAGGCCAGACACATGTTGTCATCGTAAGGCGCGAAGTGACAGGCCCCGGTACTGCAGCTGGCGTTCATGACGTAATTGTGGGGATAGTCCGCATCCTCGGCCATGGCGGGCAGGGTCCAAAGGCCGGTAAGCAACAGGGCGGTGCACAGTTGCAGCAACGATAGGCGTCGATGCGGCGATTTTTTCCGGTGGTTAAAGCTCTTGTTCATTTCCATAATTTTCTCCCTTCCTTCTACAGGCTTAAACTGAATATGCGTACTGCGGGTTGGCAGGAACCCCTTTATGCAGCCAAGAGTTCAGTTCTTTTGTTCCCGGGTCGATCCTTCCGTGGCAAATGGAATGGGTTTGTTGGCGGGCACATTCTTCTCCCGGGTGTGTTTCGGGGTATAAACAAAACGCCATTCGTCATAACTGGTTTTCCCGGCGAAGTTGTCATTTTCCTCGGGAAAACCATCGGTTTTAAACGGTTTTAGTTGACTGCGGCTGTGGACTCCCTGGATCAGGCCGTTGGAATCCTTGATCAGTTCCCATTCGCCGCCGGTCAGGGGATCCGGATAAAGCCGGCGCAGGTAGCGCACGACCCCCAGTGAGCGTGGATCCCGGATCAATTGTTCCAATGTCCGGGGATACATTCCCTGGGCGCCTTTTTTGCCGGCGTTGTAGTAAGCCGCGATGGCTCGGCGGTATTGATTCCCCCGCCAAAGCAACTCTTCCTCCTTGGCCCGTTGGGTGACGGTTTTCCAACTGGTGCCGGCAATGCCCGCCAACAGCCCCATAATGGTCACGGCGAGCAAAACATAGAGCAGCACGGTGCCTCGTTGATTGCCGATTTGTTTCATTCGAATCACGCCATTGCAAAGCGGTGTTCCCACCGCAGGATTCCTTCTCGGCCGAATCGCTAGGAAAAACCCAGAAGGTTTGGTGTGTCCCCGCCCGGTACAAAAATAATTAAAAAACTGCCATGGTTCCGGGGTGTTTCAAAAAAAGCTGGAAGTTGACCACATTATATGTCTTTGGCTTCCCGGGTGGCAGATCAGTCCGGGAAAGTCGGGATACCCCTTATCCACCCGGGTGAAATTCAAGTTGCATGCCCAGGGGCGGATGAATTTTACAGAATTTTTAGATAATGAATAACTGCTTAAATGCAGTGGAGTTATGGCGTTTTATAATAAACAATTTCCCCGCCAGAACAAGGGTCCGGAGACCGGCGGGTGCTGTCATGTGGGAAAATAACCAGATGTATTTGGGAAAAATGCAAAATTCAATATGGGGGTCCGGTTAATCGATGACAGAATCCTCGATCCCAGAAACCCCGTTAAGCTATTTAACCATAGTTCAATCGGTTGGTCGACAGAAATGGGATTAAAATAGGCAAATGCGGAGATTTTAAGAACTGTTGGCGCCTGACTCCGCTACGACAGAGGCGGATGTTTGCCGTAGCGGAGCCTGTTGTCGGGCGACAATAATCAGCAGGTTGGCAGGATACTGGTGGTAACCGGATAATGAGCCCCGGCGGCAGCAGGGCAGGGGAATGGAGGCAAGGGTCGAAGTCGGTTGAGAATCAGGTCAACTTTTTGTTTTTTTCGAAACGGCAAAACCAGTGTGTTTCGGTTTGCCGGAAAACAGGCCTCTGACCATGCAGAAAAACAGGGCAATGCCGGTGCAGAGTTGGAAAACGATGATCAAGACCACGAACGAAAGAAAAAACCACATCAGCGCACCGCTCTTGCCGGTACCTATGCTGTGCGCGATATAGACAGTCATGGCCAGAGTCGCCAAAGTCATGAAACCAATCTTTATGGAGCTTTTCATGGGGTCCCCCTTCTTTGCTATGAATGATCCCTGCCGCATTTTCGGGGCCGGAATCTCCCCGTCGACAGGCTCAGCAGCTATATATGGAAAGTGCATCCGTTGTGCCATTCTTTGTGGAAATTCATTCATTCTATTTAATTGTGCGAAATGATTAATGATTTTGCATTTTTTCAGGATTTTGGATTGGATCGGGAAGTGGGAACTGTATGAAAAAAATATTCAATATGAGCCGTCAGGCGACAGGTGTCCGCCAGTTTTATCCTTTTAACCTGTCGAGAATAAAGCAAAAAATAAAATCAAACGGTTTCTGGCTGGAAGAATAAAAAAATATACGAAAATCGCAGTCGGAAGGGTTGGGAATATTTTTTATACGGCAGGGGGGCTGAAGGGTGATGGGATTTGCCGGAAAAAGGACTGCATGGTTCGGGGTTGCAGACGGGAGGGGACGACGTGTCGCGGGTGGCGTATCGGACAAGCTGTGATTGGGCGCTTGGACCTGCGGATAGGTAGCAGGGGGCATAAAACACAACAGGGCACCGCAAAGCGGTGCCCTGTTGATCATACGTCTTCTGTTGAGCTGGGTCTGCAAGCGACTCAGCGCTGTTCCAGACGATTTTTCCCGGCCAGCAGCAGACCCAGGGTAATAAAGGCGCCCGGAGGCAGGATCATCAGCAGCATCGGCTGGTAGCCGGCACCGAACAGGCTGATACCCAGAATCTGGCCGGCACCGAAGATTTCCCGCACCGAGCCGAGAATGAAGAGG
>JARRKW010000254.1:0-4122 GCA_037387645.1 Desulfuromonadaceae bacterium | reverse complement strand
GAACAGCAGGTCCTGCGCCGGGAACTTGGGCTGGTGCGAGAGCGGGTAACGGCCCTGAAGGTATCTGTCGCCAGCATCCGGGAGCGCTCCGATGCGGGACATAGTGAACTGAAACGGCTCGAACAATTGCACCTGGAGCTGCAGGGGCGGAGAACCCTCATTGCCGGCCGACAGGAAGAGTCGGTTCAGGAACAGGAGCGTTTGCAGGAGGAGAAGGAACGCCTCCGGGTTGAGCTGGAGGTCTTGCTGCGTCGGCAACAGGAGGAAAACCTTAGGTTTGAGGCGGTGCGCGCCCGTTTTGAAACGGGGCAGGGGGCGATTGAGGAGGAAGAACAGGCCCTCAAGGCGTTGCGGCTTCGGTTGGCCGGGGTGCGCGACGATCTGGCGGCCTGCCAACTGCAACTGCGTGAACTCACCCTGGAGGCGGAGCATCTGCAAACATCGGTCGACGAACGCTTTCGCATCGATTTGGCCGTCGAGAAGGATCCGGCCGCGGATTTCGACCCGCTGGCGGCCGAGGTTCGTTTACAGGAGTTGAGGCAGGCCGTTGAACAGATCGGCGAAGTCAATCTGATGGCCATTGAGGAGTACCGTGAACTGGAGCAGCGCGGCCGGTTTCTGGTGGAGCAACAGGAGGATTTGCGCCAGTCCCTGGATGGATTGCAGGAGGCTATCGGCAAAATAAACCGGACCACCCGCAAGCGTTTCCGGGAAACCTTCGAGCAGGTCAATGTCAAGTTCAGGGACATCTTCCCCCGCCTGTTTCGCGGTGGTCAGGGCGAGCTCAAGTTGACCGACGAGGCCGATCTGCTGGAGACGGGTATTGAAATTGTGGTACAGCCTCCGGGGAAAAAACTGCAGAATGTCACCTTGCTTTCCGGTGGCGAGAAAGCCTTGACGGCGGTAGCGTTGATCTTCTCGATTTTTCTTATCAAGCCGTCTCCCTTCTGCATGCTGGATGAGGTCGATGCGCCTCTGGACGATGCCAATATCGGAAGGTTTAACGAGCTTGTTCGGGAAATGGCCGAACTTAGTCAATTTATCATCATTACCCATAATAAACGGACCATGGAGGTTGCCGATACCCTGTATGGGGTAACCATGGAAGAACCCGGCGTGTCAAAGCTGGTGTCGGTCCGGCTCAGTGAATTTGAGGTGGGACATGGCGTTTAAACGCATATTGGAACAGTTGATGGATGCCGTTCCCGGAGCCTACGGGGCCATTCTGGCGGATTGGGAGGGGGAGGCGGTCGATCAGGCCGGCTGTATGGATGACTATGAATTGAAAGTCATCGGCGCCCATAAGGGCATCATTTATCACAATCTGCGGGATGCGGTGCAGCGCCTCGATGGGAGCGAACTGCGGGAGGTGGTGCTGGTTTCGACGGAGATGCGGGTGGTGGTCCTGCCGGTAACCCCGGAATACTTTCTGGTGTTGGCGCTCAGGCGAAACGAGGTGCTCGGACGGGCGTTGTTTGAGGCCCGTCGGTCCGTGGTTCAGTTGCGGGATGAAATAGGTTAGGGCATAAAAAATTGTGTGAGAGCTGCCATTCTGGCAAGTTAAAGCGTGGGTAGCCCGGGAGTTTATGGCTGATGGATGAATTTTTGAAGCATTTGAATGAATATTTTGTCTTGCTGTTGCAACTGGTGGCGGACTGGTTGCGGACCGTTGCCGTGCAGTTGGGGCAATGGGGGGTTCCCGAGGCCTATTGCGAGGTCGGGGCGTTGGGGGTTCTCTACCTGTTGGTAACCCTGCTGGTGGCCCTGTTCATTTTGTTGTTGCTGCGCCTGGGACGCAAAAAGCAGCGGCCGCCCTTGCGGGAACCGGTAAAGCCGGCGGCGGAAGCTCCGGCAGAGATTGAACCGGAACAGCCGCCGGTGGCGACCGAGGCGGCCCCGGTCAGTCTGTTCGAGCGTATGCGGCTCGGGTTGTCCAAGACCCAGAACGCCCGGGTGGGGCGGATCGACAGCCTGTTGCGCGGCAGTCAGAGAATAGACGCCGATTTGCTCGAGAATCTCGAAGAAATTCTGGTAACGGCCGATTTCGGGGTGCAGACGACACAAGACTTGATACAGTCTCTAGAACAGCGTGCGGTCAAGGAAGATCTTGCCGTCGACGCCCTGCGTGGGGCCCTGCAGGAGGAGATTCGGCAACGGCTGAAGCTGGAGGTCGCTCCACTTGATCTGACGCAAGCGAAACCATTGGTGATCATGGTGGTGGGGGTCAACGGGGTCGGCAAAACCACCACCATCGGCAAACTGGCTCATCAGTTCACCAGTCAGGGTAAAAAGGTGGTGCTCGGGGCCGGCGATACCTTTCGTGCCGCTGCCGCTGAGCAGCTGACCATTTGGGGGGAGCGGGCCGGGGTCGATGTGATTCGTCACGCCGAAGGTGCGGATCCGGCCGCCGTGGCCTTTGATGCCGCCAAGGCCGCCCTGTCCAGAAAAGCGGACCTGCTGATTCTGGATACCGCCGGACGTCTGCATACCAAGGTCAACCTGATGGAGGAAATGAAGAAAATCCGCCGGGTTCTGGCCCGCGAAATCCCCGAGGCGCCCCATGAAACCCTGTTGGTTCTTGATGCCACCACCGGCCAGAACGCCCTGATTCAGGCCCGTCTGTTTATGGAAGCCGTCCAGATTACCGGCATCGCCCTGACCAAGCTCGATGGAACCGCCAAGGGTGGCATGGTGGTCGCCATCGGCTCCGAATTGGGACTGCCGGTCCGTTATGTGGGCATCGGTGAGGGCATTGAAGATTTGCGTCCCTTTGACCCGGATGTTTTTGTCGATGCCCTGTTTCAAAAAAATTGAAAATTCTTGACTTTGGGGCTGTGTTTTTCTAGAATTTTCGATCATGCTGGAGTTATTGAATAATGTCCTCTGACAGTCTGGCACTGGTGCTGAAACTCGAACGGAAGGTCGATCGGTTGCTCGACCGGTATCAGGTTCAGGCCAGTGAATTACAGCAGCTTCGAGAGGAAAATCGCCTGTTGCGGGAGGAAAGGGAGCGTTTTGGCGTCGAGTTGGACCGTATCTTGAGTAAGTTGGACGATCTGGACGGAGAAACGCCTTGAAGCAGGCTGTGGAAGTGAAGATTCTCGGGCGGCAGTTTTTCGTGAAAAGCGAAGCGGCGCCGACCGAGGTGCGGCGGGTTGCTGATTTTGTCAATAGCAAGGTTGAAGAGGTGGTGGCCGGTGGGTTTCGGTTGTGATGAAAAGTTTGTCTCTGTTGGGGATTTGAATCGATTGGCAGAGTGATCGTGCCCTGTTCGCAGGGCAGTTTAACAGGTTCGGTTTTTTAACCTGGGCTGTATAAATCTCATCGTTTGGTTTTTTCGAAAGTTTGGTGTCTATGGCGTGTCGCAGTGGTGGCAGTCAGTTCCGTTTTTCATTGCCGAGGAATGACTGAACAGTCGTACTGTTTTCAATGACATGATTGGTGCAACTCCCGCTTTCGTTGCCAGGCTTTAATATTTACAGTCTCTTTCGGACTTGATCCGCCTGCCGTTCTTTTTCCCTCCATGCAGAGATTGCAACTGAGGATCTCTGGCCATGCCCAAAAAGTCCATTCGTGCTTCCATGCTGGAACAGCGTCGGCAATTGGCGACAGCCGTCTATGCCGAACTGAGCCGCAAGGTTCAGGACCGTTTGCTGGAGACCCCGGAATTTGCCGCCGCTGAAATATTGGCGCTGTACAGCCCGGTAGCGAACGAAGTAGCCACCGATGAGCTTTTTCACCGGGCGCGCCGACAGGGCAAGCGCGTGGCCTACCCGCGGGTTCGCGGTGAACTGCTCGAATTTGTCGAAGTTGGTCAGTTGGCGGAACTAACCCCCGGCTTCCGCGGCATTTTGGAGCCTTCCGGTTCGATGCTGGTGCCGCTGGCAGGTCTGGATCTGCTGTTGGTTCCCGGTGTCGTTTTTGATCAGCGGGGGCACCGTCTCGGGTATGGCAAAGGGTTTTACGATCGAACCCTGCATCTGTCCGGTCGTTGCGCCAAGCTGATCGGTTTGAGTTTTGAGTTTCAGCTCGTTACCGAGCTGCCGGTGGAGTTTCACGATATCGGCATGGACATGCTGGTAACCGAGACCCGGGCCCTGCAGTTTTTCGTTTCTTCGAACC
>JARRKW010000253.1:0-3428 GCA_037387645.1 Desulfuromonadaceae bacterium | reverse complement strand
TGACCCCGTCCTTTTCGAGCTGCGCCAGCAGCTTGGGAATTTCCCGGGCCAGATGCTGGCCGTCGCCGTCGAACTGCAGCGCTTTGCCGTAGCCGTTGCGCTGGGCGTATTTGAAGCCGGTCTGAACCGCTCCGCCGATACCGAGATTCTTGGGCAGATCGACGACCAGCGCCCGCCCGGTGCTGCGGGCCACGGCCGAAGTGGCATCGGCGGAACCGTCGTTGACCACCAGAATATCGAGGGAATGGTTCAGATCCACCAGGCTTTCGATGACCCGGGCGATGCATTTCTCCTCGTTGTAGGCCGGAACGATCACCAGCAGCTCGGCCGGTCGCTCGACCGCCGCCATCCGTCCCAGGGCCATCTCCTGAATCACCTCCTTGTTCTGGTCCGACAACCGGGTCAGCACCACGGTCAGATGGATCAGCATGAGGAAGGTGAAACCGGTGGTCATGAGCATGAGAACGCTGGGCGGATAGGCGATACCGAACAGGTTGCCGAGGCGGTCGATGGCATAGCGGTCGAGGGAGAGATAGAGCAGGAAGAAACACATGGCGAACCAGAGGATGGAGTATTCCTCCTTGACCCGCCGCTTTTTCACCAGACCGAAAAGAAAGGCGAAAATGCCGAGACTGAAGAGGATGGAAACCAGCTGAATTCGGTCGAAGACAAAGGGCATTTGCATGGTTTGCAGACTCCGCCGGTAATGCGTCCAGGCTCAGGGTTTGGTCAATCGGTAAATCAATCGGGTGCGTTCCGCGTAGATCCGGTGCAGCAGCAGGGAGAGCCGAGCGCGCCAGCCCAGATCCCGGGCATGTTCCCGTACCGTGGCATAGGCCTCGGCCAGGTGTTCGTCCACCCGCAGACTGCTCTTGGCGTCGCCATGCACCCGGAAATCCGCCAGATAGCTGGTCAGCACGGCGGGTTGGCTGATGCGGGCGAACTTGAGAAAAAGGTCGTAATCCATGGCCAGGTGCCGCTCTTTGTCCAGGCCGCCGCTCGCCTCCCACAGGGCCCGGTTCCAGAAGGTCGCCATCTGCGGAATGAAATCCTCGGTCAGCAGCTTGTAGCGGGAAAACCGCCGACCGCGCAGATTCTTGTACCAGACGATGTAGTTGCAAACAGGCCGGCCCCGTTCATCGATGATGCCGCAGCGGCCGTACAGCCAGCACGGCTGCGGCTGATCGAGCCGGGCCACGATCTGGCGCAGGGCGCCGGGACGCAGACGGTCGTCGGAATTGAGCCAGGCCAGCACCCTGCCCCGGGCCAGGGTCATGCCGCGATTGATGGCGTCGGCCTGGCCGTCGTCCGGCGCGAAATGCAGCCGCAGAGCGGCGCCGTATTCCTGCTGCAGACGCAGCAGCAGCTCCCGCGAGCCGTCGCGGGAGCCGGGATCGAGCACCACCAGCTCGACCGCCACCTCCGCCTGGTCCAGCACCGAACGCACCGCCTCCTCCAGATAAGCCACCTGCTGATAGGAGGGCATGATGATGGAAACCAATGGGGCAGCGGCCATGGCTAATCTCCGGCGGGGACCGCGGCTTCCGCGATCAACTGCAGCAACGGGGACAGGGTCGCTTCCCAGGAGAAGGCCCGGGCATTGGCGGAAACCCCGGCAAAGTAGCCCGGCTCGGCCGCCAACTGTTTCAGAAACGCGGCGATTTCCTCCGCCCAGCAGTCGACCTCCAAGGAATCGATCAGCCGGCCGCAGCTCGGATTGACGAATTCCAGCGGCCCGCCGCTGCGGTGGGCGACGACCGGGGTATTGCAGGCGATGGCCTCCAGCGGCGCCATGCCGAACGGTTCCTCAATGCTGCCGTGGAGAAACAGCTTGGCCCGCCGCTGCAGGGCGGCCAGCTGTTCATTGTCCAGGGCGCCATGAAAAACCACCCTTTCAGCAATCCGCAGCTCCGCCGCCAGACGCCGCAGAGAGTCCTCCTCCTCCCCCCGCCCGACGATGTGATAACTCAGGGCGGGTTGTTGCCGCAGCAGCCGGGCGAAAACCCGCAGCAGAAAATCGACCCGTTTGAAGCGGGACAGTTTCGCCACGGTGACAATGAGATCCTCCTTGACCACCCCCTCGGCGGAAAAAAACAGCTTGAAATCGATGGCGGGATAGGCCACGGCATCCGCCGCCCGACCATAGACCCGTTCGATCATCCCGGCGGTAAAACGGCTGTTGCCCACGATTTTGTCGCTGTAACGACTGAGCCGGACATCCAACCGGGCCAGAACCGGGCTGAGCATTTCGGCCAGCCACCTTTTCCAGGGCGGCCGCAGGGCCTCGATCCAGTTGCGCGAATGAATGAAGGCGCTCGGTTCCTGGCACATCCAGACTACCGGCAGCTGCGGCTGCCGCCTTTTGTAGAGCCAGGCCCACCAGTTGGCCGGAAAGACCTGCGGCACCAGGACATGGGGCCGCCAGGCGTCGATGTGCCGATGGAACCGCCACTGCCAGTAGGGCAGCAGCAGCCAGTAGAACAGGCTGGAGGAAAGCGGTCCTTCCACCGTCAGCACCTCCAGGTCGGCCAGGGCGGCGCCATAGCGGCCGGCATCGACCCGCAGGGTCAGCAGGCCCACCGTCGCCCCCCGCCGGCGCAGCAACTCCGCCAGCTTGAGCACGTAGTTGAGGGCGCCGCCGGCAATGACCAGATGCGGAAAAAGGAGCAGAACGCGTTTCCCCTGCAGGGACCTCTCAGTCATGGCCCTCCCTTTGCTCCCGCAACTGTGCCGCCACCATCATGCGAACCACGTCAGGCATCCTGTAAGTGGCCCGCCAATCCAGCACTTCCCGGGCCTTGCGTGGATTGGCCCGGCCCACGGCGATTTCGGTCGGCCGGTACAGGACCGGGTCGATGGCCACATGCTCCCGCCAGTCCAGTCCGACCTCGGCGAAAGCGGCGGCGACGAATTCCTCCAGCTTATGGGTTTCGCCGGTGGCGATAAGATAATCATCGGGCCGCTGCTGTTGCAGCATGCGCCACATGGCCTCGACATATTCCGGCGCCCAGCCCCAGTCCCGGGCGATGTGGATGTCCCCCAGGGTCAAGCGTTCCCGGCTGCCGGCGGCAATGCGGCAGGCGGCGGCGACGATCTTTTTGGTCACGAAGCGTTCGTGGCGCAGGGGCGACTCATGGTTGTAGAGAATCCCGGAACAGGCAAACAGCCCGTAGGCCTCGCGATAGTTGGCCACCTCCCAGAAAGCCGCGGCCTTGGCCACGGCATAGGGGCTGCGCGGACGAAACGGGGTGGTTTCATCGGCGGCGATCCCGTTGGTGTCGCCGAAACATTCGCTGGAGCCGGCGTTGTAGAAGCGGATGGGCCGATCGATGAAACGGATCGCCTCCAGCAGGTTGAGGGCGGCGACGCTGATGCTTTCCAGGGTTTCCACCGGCTGCTGAAAGGAGAGGCCGACGGAGCTCTGCCCG
>JARRKW010000252.1:0-3433 GCA_037387645.1 Desulfuromonadaceae bacterium | reverse complement strand
AAACCGGCAAGTCGCAGGTGATGGGCGGAGGGATGGACTCCTTTCGTTTTTGAGCAGCGCCTGACCCCAATTCGAGCCTGCCGGTTTCCACTGCGGCATAAGGGGATTGACTTCTCCGTCGGATCGCTTTATTCTCTTAATATGTGTTGTTTAATGTTTTTGGTCATATTAGAGAAGGGGGATTGTTGGGCAATGATCTGATGGTTAAAATTCAAAAGTCACTTGGCTGGGTTCCGGTCAGGTGATTTTTTGCTTTGGAGGCGCCGCCGTTCCTCCACTTTAACCTGCCTTACCATTGAACAGACCAGCCTTAGGTTGTTTACGACTTTTTCTGAGGAACCATGCCCTTACAAAATTCCGAGAAGCAGAGTCCGCTGGTACTCGTGGTAGATGACGATCAGTTGCTTCGCCAGTTGATGGGGGATGCCTTGAGGGAGGCGGGCTTTTGCGTAGCGGAAGCCGCAAGTGGATCGCAGGCGCTGAAGGACCTGGCCCGATTACGACCGGATATTGTTCTGCTGGATGTGGTCATGTCCCACATGAACGGCTTTGAAGTTTGCGCCAAGATTCGGCAACTGCCCATGGGGTTCCATTTGCCCATCGTCATGGTAACCGCTCTGGAAGACGAGCAATCCATTGCCCACGCCTATGATGTCGGAGCTACCGATTTTATCACCAAACCCTTGAATCTTCTGATTCTTCAGCATCGCCTGCGTTATATCTTACGCTCCAGTCAGACGGCCCAGACACTGAGGAAAAGTCAGGCGGGGTTGGCGCAGGCTCATCGCATGGCCCGTTTGGGTAACTGGCAATGGCAGGTTGAGGAGGACCGCTTTACCTTTTCGGAGGAAGCCTGTCACCTCTTCGGTTTGGCCAGGGACGGACGGATCACCACCTTTGAAAACTTCCTTGCCTTGCTGCATCCTGATGACCAGGCAGAGATAAAGGCCGCAACCACGGCCTGCGTTACCGAGGATGAGGGGTTGAGCATCGATTTCAGACTGTTGGATGCCGACGGAAAAGAGCGGTATCTTCATGCCCAGGCTGAAATGACTGCCGACGAGGCCGGTCGACCGATGGTGTTGTTCGGTACCTTCCAGGATATCTCGGAACGTAGACGGGCCGAAGATCAAATCCGCTACCTCGCCTATTACGATGGTCTGACTGGTCTGCCGAATCGCTTGTTGTGCACCGATCGATTGCATTATGTTCTGAAGCATGCGGATAGATATCAACATCAGGTGGGATTGCTGTTTCTGGATCTGGACCGTTTCAAGCTCATCAATGATTCGCTGGGACATTCCAAGGGAGACATTCTGCTGCGCAAGGTGGCGCTGAGGTTATCCGCTGCGCTTCGGTCCACTGATGGCGTATTTTGGGGGGGAAACCTGGATACAGGGCATAGCGTAGCGCGGGTGGGTGGCGATGAATTTATCGTCTGGCTGGCCGATATCAACGTCAATCGGGATGTGATTCGCATTGCCAATCGCATCATGGATTGTTTCAGTGCCCCTTTTTTACTGGACTCCCAGGAGATTTTTGTCACCGCCAGTATCGGCATCGCCCTTTACCCTGCCGACGGCAACAATGTGGAAGATCTGATGAAAAATGCCGATCTGGCCATGTATCACGCCAAGAACCGGGGCAAAAACAATTATCAATTTTATTCGGAAAGTATGAATGTTGCGGCCTCGAACATGCTGGCCATGGATAACAGTCTGCGCCGCGCCCTCGACAATGAGGAACTGTATTTGGTCTATCAACCCCAGATCAATCCCGCCGATGGTTCCGTCATTGGGGTGGAGACGCTGCTGCGCTGGCGCAATGCCGCGGGTCAGGAGATTCCGCCGGGTGATTTTATTCCCGTCGCCGAAGAAACCGGGCTGATTGTTCCCATTGGTGAATGGGTGCTGGAAAAAGCCTGCGCCCAGGCTCGAAAATGGCAGCTTATGGGATTGTCTTCCCTGTCGGTTTCGGTCAATCTTTCCAGCCGTCAGTTCTGGCAGGGTCAACTTCCTGCCATCGTCCGGGATGTCCTCAAAGCCAATGACCTTCCTCCGCATTGTCTGCATCTGGAAATTACCGAAAATATTCTGATGGAAAGTTCTGAAGGGACGGAATCGATTCTTCGAGCGCTTAAATCCCTTGGGGTAAAGCTCTCCCTAGATGATTTTGGTACCGGCTATTCATCACTCAACTACCTGAAAAGGTTTCCCCTCGATTCTCTGAAAATTGATCAATCCTTTGTCCGTGATATCGCCTGCGGGGATAAAGACCGGGCGATTGTTTCCGCCATCATCGCCATTGCCCACAGCCTGAATCTCGAGGTTATTGCAGAAGGGGTGGAAACGGAGCAACAGCTGGAATTTCTTGCTTGCCAGCATTGCAAAGGGGTCCAGGGGTTTCTCATCAGTGCTCCCTTGTCCGGAGAGGAATTTTACGCATTTCAACGCAACTGGAACGGTTTGACCGCTGAGGTGCAGAACCTGCGTCCCCTCGAAAAGACAATGGTGGTTCCCAAGATTGAAAGTTGCTCTAGAATCGGATAAAAAGCACCGGGGCGGCCTGTCCGCCTTCTTCTCAAAAGTCTGCTCGATAAATCCTGCTCGCTGCTGAAACCTAAAAGGGGCCGGTCCGTCTGTCTTTCTTTGGCCTTGTCTGATGGACAGCCATTCTTTCCTCGAAGAGGGTAAATCACTGATATTTCTTGACGCAACCCACTCCTTCTGGCCTAATGGGCCCGTTGATGGGGAGTGGTTTTGCCCCTACTGGTGCCATCTTCAATCTATTGTTCGGAGTCATCCAATGAAATTGCCCTTTTATACCCGACTGGCAACCGGTTTAATCCTCTTTTTGAGCCTGTCTGCCTGCGTCTCCTCGGGGCGTAGTCCCGAAGTCGCACTGGAACCGCTCGCCCCCTTTTCCTACCAACAAAGGCAGGTGATCGCGGTTCTTCCTTTCGAATACACCGGCGAGCAGGAAGATTACGGCAAATTCAGCCGCAAGCTCGACGATCTGGCCATCGTGGAAATCTTCAATAGCAAACGGTTCCGGGTGGTC
Source organism: Desulfuromonadaceae bacterium (assembly GCA_037387645.1). Lineage (GTDB taxonomy): Bacteria > Desulfobacterota > Desulfuromonadia > Desulfuromonadales > Trichloromonadaceae > Trichloromonas. The sequence continues at coordinate 373 of JARRKW010000252.1, read as the reverse complement.
GAGCGGAGTCGTATCGATGCGGTATTGCAGGAAGTTCGGCTGGGGCAGGCGGGGATCACCAATGACGAAATCGCCTATCAGGTTGGACAGCAACTGGGGGCGGAAATGGTACTGGTTGGCTCCCTGAGTTCGATCAAGGCAATCCACGACCGTGACAGCCTGGGGATTGCCGTCAGTGAGGCCAAGGGGATCGAGATCAGCCTGCAGGGGCGGTTGATCGACGTGGTCAAGGGCGAAATTCTGGCGGTTGGCAATTCGACCGGGGTGGAAATTCAGAAATCCAAGGTCGCCATGGGCGCCTCCACCGGCGTCATCGCTCCGGAAGCCACCCTGATCAATCTGGCTTTGGAAAAGGCTGTTAAAAATCTGGTCA
>JARRKW010000251.1:0-3437 GCA_037387645.1 Desulfuromonadaceae bacterium | reverse complement strand
GGATCGGCCGCAGGGAGCGGCGGCGGCGGGTCCAGGATCTGGTCGAGGATCTCGGCTTGACAGAGCGCTGCCAGGCCTTTCCGCCGCTTCTTTCCGGTGGGGAAAAACAGCGGGCCGCGGTGGCGCGGGCGCTTGTTCATCAGCCCCAGATCCTGCTGGCCGACGAGCCGACCGCCAATCTCGATGGCGAAGCGGCGGCGACGGTATTGCGGCTCATGCGGCGCCGGGCCGCCCGGGAACAGTTGACCCTGTTGCTCTCCACCCATGACCCACGGGTTTTCCAGCAGTTTGAACAGACCCTCCAGCTCTGTGACGGTGCCTTGAAATAGACGGCGGAGCCTCTCCCCGGAGTCTGTTCCCCTCCCTCGGGCAAAATTTCAGCACATCCTCCGGACCCCTGTCCGCGCCGCTCTCTTAGGGGCCGCTAATAAGGTGTTGAAATTGCTTGCCGCATACCATTTGGGAGAAAATACAACAAATCAAATACCAGCAATAGTAAATATTCCCTTGACTAATGGTTTTTTGCTGTTACCATCGTGTCTATTCATGTCCGTCAACAGCGATTCAGGGAAAGGGGTGAACCATGGCAGATCTGCAGAAGGTGCGGGAAAAGGACGACCGGTTGACCAGTGTTTCCGATAAAATCGAGCATGAACATCTCCTGCGTCGGTTTCACGAGGAGGAGGAACGGAGAAACATGAAACATCTGCTCTTCGGTATGGAACGACTCTCCCGTTCGGAAACGGAACAGGAGAATTGAACCGCGACGGCAGCCGGATGCCCGGCGGTATTTCCCCCTCCGTGTTTTCATCTTCCATCGCCAGTGCCGCCTATCCGTTCTTTTGGCATCCGCGCCGGTCGCGGTTCGCGGGAGTGTCGATCCTCAGAATAACTTCATGTCCTTGATTTAATTTAGGCTCCACGGATCGTTCGTTTCGAGCTCTCGCCACGATACCGGGTTAAATTTCTTGCCCGGTTCCTTCGGTTGTGATAGAAAACCCCCCTTAGGGGTGTATACCATCAGACCGGAGGCAACGACCGACCATGGATATTGAAATTCTCCCAGTTGCGGAAAAAAAGGCCCGTGTCGAAGACGAATCGATGCTCACTTTCGGTACTCTGTTCACCGATCGCATGTTCGTCATGGAGTACGAAAAAGGCAGCGGCTGGCATTCGGCGCGGATCGTTCCGTACGGGCCCTTCAGTCTCGATCCGGCGTGCGCGGTCCTGCATTATGCCCAGGAAATCTTCGAAGGGTTGAAGGCCTTTCGTCGTCCGGACGGTCGTATCGCTCTGTTTCGCCCCCGCGACAACTTTGAACGTTTCAACCGCAGTGCGCAACGCATGTGTATGCCGGAGCTGGATGTGGAGTTTGCGCTGTCGGCTCTCAAGCAACTGATCCGGCTGGAGGCCGACTGGGTGCCCCGCAGCGCCGGGACCAGCCTTTACGTGCGGCCGACCATGATTGCCGTCGATCCCTACCTGGGGGTGCGTCCTTCCAATAAATACCTGTTCTATATCATTCTTTCGCCGGTCGGCGCCTATTATAAAAACGGCTTCAGCCCGGTCAAGATCTGGATCTCCGACAAATATGTCCGTTCCGCTCCCGGTGGCACCGGTGAGGCCAAAACCGGCGGCAACTATGCAGCCAGCCTCAAGGCCGCCATGGAGGCCACGGCCCGGGGGTACGATCAGGTGTTGTGGCTGGATGCGGCTGAACGCCGCTTTGTCGAAGAGGTCGGCAGTATGAACATCTGTTTCCTTTACGACGACAAGGTGGTGACCTCCCCCCTGAAGGGCACCATCCTGGACGGCATCACCCGGCGCTCGATTCTGACCCTGGTGAAGGAGATGGGTCTGACCGTCGAGGAACGGGCGCTATGCATCGATGAAATCCTGGATGGCGCCGCCAGCGGCCGCCTGCGGGAGGCCTTCGGCACCGGCACCGCTGCGGTGGTCTCCCCGGTGGGGCAGTTCACCTACCGCGACCGGACCGTCAATATCGGTGACGGCACCATGGGCGAACTGACGGCTAAGCTGTACCAGACCCTGACCGGGATCCAGTACGGTCAGATTGCCGATCCCCATGGCTGGGTGGAATTGCTCTGAGCGAGCCATATGGGATTCCATTTGTTGAAAAAGCCTTCATCGGTTGATGGGGGCTTTTTTATGTTTTTATTTTGCACCAGACACAGAGTTCACGGGGGCAAGCCAAACCAATAACCAAGGTCATGCCTTTAAATCAATCCTGGTTTTTATATTCCCAGATATTTTAAAGCTTTTCTCAGAGCCCCGGCAAAGGAAGTCTTTACCGGAATTCAGCGGAAGCCGCCCTGTCGCAGGGCTTTGAAGATGGCATAAATGGCCGCCAGCGGGGGGAAGCGCCGCAGGGTCGGCGGAATGTCCACCGTAACCCCCGAGTGGCGGTGAATCTTCCAGAGGATGTAATCCATGCCGTTGCTGAAGGTCAGCAGGGCCTTCAGCAGGCGCAGCACGGAGAGCGCCTTGCCCTGAAGTTTACGCAGGGTCCAGAGGGCGGAGCTGCGCAGCCGTTCCCATGAGGTGACCGGAAAGAGATAGCGGGGGCCATCCGCTTCCTGACGCAGGGGTTGCAGGACGGCGGCGGTCAAAACATCGAAATAGCGGGGATCGGCGTCGTAGAGACGACCGGCGGTACCGGGGCGTTCGCTGCGCAGTTCGGAGGCATAGGTCAACTCCAGCCCCCGGATCCAGAGCTCCCGCGAACTGAACGGGCCGTTCATTCGCGGCAGGGTCGCCGTGACGAAGTTGTGGACGGCCGCGACGAAAGCGGTGGTGATTTCGGCCTCAACCCGGGGATCGCGTACCCTGACCAGGCGGGTCGGCTGGGCGAAGCGGGCCCAGAAATAGGAGTGAAACCAGTGCTGGTTGGCGTTGACAAAATCCTCCAGGGAGACAACGGCGTACTTGGCCCGCAGGGTTTGGCCCTGATAGAGGGTTTCAAGGTAAAAGACATTGGGGGGCAGCAGCCGGTTGAGGCGGGCCTGCAGGACGTTGTCCAGGGCGCGCTGGTAGTCGTCCACCAGCAGGTAGAGGTCGGCCAGCCCCTCGTCGATTCGACCGCTGCGCAGACAGGAGCCGTAAAAGAGCACGGCAACCACCCCGTCGTGGCGCTGGCTGGCGGCCTCCGCCAGGGCCAGCAGGGGCTCCGGCACCGGTTTTCGGGCCTGCCGACCCAGGAACTGCTGCAGCGAATTTATGGAATGGGGAGCCATAAGGGATGCTTTCTGAAAACGGGTTGCCCGGCCGTTGCGGTTGCAGCGCCGGTTTTGCCGCCGGCTCAGAGCCGGAGAAACCGCACCGGAGCGACGGCTTCGAGGCGCAGAAGACCGTTGCTGTTGAACAGCTCGCCGTCCAGGGTGAACCCGCCGTTCAGGGCAATTTCCAGCTGCTCGGCC